>QHYA01000044.1 GCA_003223995.1 Acidobacteriota bacterium
CTCGGTGCGCGGCGAGGCGCGCCTCGTATTTGCGGACGAGCTCCTCCGCGCGTGCGGCCACGGCCGGGTCTCGCCTCGCCTTCTTCTGCGCGGCCTGGATAACGATGTGGTACCGGCTGGTGCGGTTGCGGACCTGCATGTCGAATGGCGTCGTGGTCGTCCCCTCCTCCCGGTAGCCGTTGACGTCGAACCTCTCGTTGCCCCCCCGCTCCCAGACGAGCTGCTTGATGGCGGCCGTGTAGCCGTGGAAGTTGAAGATGACGGGGACGCCGCAAGGGAAGATCCGTGTGAACCGGTCCTCCTCGAGCCCATGAGGGTACTTCTGCGGGATCCCCAGGGTCTGGAGGTCGGTGACGTTCACCATGCGCACGCGCCATCCGGGGGCTTCCTCGCGGAGGATCGAGGCGGCCGCCATGATCTCGAGAGTCAGATTGTCCCCGCATCCTGCCAGGACGATCTCCGGGTCCTCTCCGCCGTTCGTGCTGGCCCAGCGCCAGACGGAGGCGCCGACGCGGCAGTGCTCGATCGCCTCCTTCATCGAGAGCCACTGAGGCATCGGCTGCTTTCCCGCGATGATCAGGTTGATGTAGTTCGTCGCCCGGAGGCAGTGGTCCACCGTGGAGAGCAGGCAGTTCGCGTCGGGAGGCAGGTAGATGCGGTACGTATGCCCCTTCTTCGTCAGCAGGTTGTTGATGAAGCCGGGGCCCTGGTGGGAGTACCCGTTGTGGTCCTGCCGCCATGCCTCCGATGTCAGAATGTAGTTCAGCGACGAGACCGGCTCCCGCCACGCCACTTCGAGAGAGGACTTCAAGAACTTGGCGTACTGGTTCATCATCCCGTCCACGATCGGCAGGAAGGCTTCGTAACAGGGAAACAGGCCGTGGCGGCCGGTGAGCAGGTATCCCTGCAGCCAGCCCTGGCAGTTGTGCTCGCTCAGGACCTCGAGCACCCGCCCATCGCGGCTGATGTTCTCCGCGACCGGCGGCACGGGCCAGACGTACTGGCGCGCCGTCGCGTCGAAGACGGCTCCGAGACGGTTGGACTCCAGCTCGTCGGGACAGACGATGCGGAAGTTGCGCGCCGCGGCATTGCGCGCGATCACCTCGCGAAGATACTTTCCCAGCTCCTCCATGCCGCCGAGACGAACGGCGCCGCGCTCCTTGATGTCGATCCGATGAACTTCCAGCGACGGCAGATCGAGCGGCCGGCGCATCCGCCCCCCGAACGAGTGCGGGTTCATGCCCATCCGGCGGTCGCCGCGCGGGCAGAGAGCCAGGATGTCATCGGCCGGACGGCCCCCCGCGTCGAACAGCTCTTGCGGCCGGTACGACCGGATCCACCGCTCGACGATTTCCATGTGGGCGGGATTGGTTCTCAGGTCCATGCCGGGGACCTGGTGGGAGCGGAAGGACCCCTCAATGGCCTTCCCGTCGATCTCCTTGGGCCCCCCAAGCCCCTTGGGCGTGCGCAGGATGATCAGGGGCCAGCGCGGTCTTTCCGACATCCGGCCCGACCGCGCCTCCTTCTGGAGAGCGCGGATCGCTTCGTAAGCCCCGCCTAAAGCGGCCTCGAAGTCCCCGTCGAGGGCGGGGCCGTGATTCACGATCCTTGGCGCCCAGCCATAGCCTTGGAAGAGAGCCTCCAGCTCGCGATCCTCCATCGTCCCGAACAAGGTCGGAGAGGAGATCTTGAACCCGTTCAGGTGCAGGATCGGCAGCACGGCGCCGTCGGTGGCGGGGCTGGCGAACTTGCTGCCGTGCCACGCGGCCGCCGTCGGTCCCGTCTCGGCCTCGCCGTCCCCCACGATGCACGCGACGATGAGGTCGGGGGTGTCCAGCGCCGCTCCGAACGCCGTGGCGAGAGCGTAGCCCAGCTCGCCTCCCTCGTGGATCACTCCCGGAAGGTCAGGATTGAGGTGGCTGGGGAACCCATTGGGCCAGGAGAAGGCCCTCACGAACCGCTCCAGCCCCGCCCGGTCGAGGGTCAGCTCCGGATAGAACTCCCCGAGCGATCCCTCGAGGTACAGGTTGGCGAGGTTCGCTGCGGCGCCGTGGCCTGGGCCGGTGATGAGAAGGACGCTCGCGCCGGTTCGCAGGATCAGCCGGTTCAGGTGCGTGTAGATCAGGTTGATCCCGGGCGCTGTCCCCCAGTGGCCGAGCAGGCGCTCCTTGATGTGCTCGACCCTGAGCGGCTCCTCCAGAAGAGGGTTGGCTTTCAGGTAGATCTGCGCTGCTGCGAGGTAGTCGACCGCTCGCCTGTAGCGCTCGATGGACTGCCGCTCCTGGCTGCCGAGTTTCCCGCGGTCTCCCTGAAAGGCAGTCGATTCTCCCTGTGGACTCATTGTGTCCTCCTCAGTCGATCTCGGTCGAAGAGCCCCTCATCCGGCAGTCCCGACCCCCGCGAGCGTCATTGGCGGCCTTGGAAGGCTGCTCCCACTCTCACCACCTGCGAGGCGCGTCGAGGAGCACGCGCACCGTGTCGCGGGCGATGAGCAGCTCCTCGTCCGTGGGGATGACGAAGGCCTTCAACATCGACTCGGGCGAGGAGATCTCGCCGGTAGCCCCGTCCACTGCCGCGACGTTCTTCTGCTCATCCAGCCGAAGACCCATTCTCTCGAGCCCGTCGCAAATCCGCCTCCGGACGTCCGCCGAGTTCTCCCCGATGCCCCCGGTGAAGACGACGGCGTCGGCTCCGCCCATCCTGGCAAAGTAGGCGCCGATGTACTTCCGGACCCTGTTGCAGAAGATGCCGATCGCCAGCTCGGCCCGTCTGTCCTGGTTCTCCGCCGCTTCCTCGAGAAGCTCCCGCATGTCGCTCGTCAGGCCCGAAACCCCCAGCAGTCCCGACTGCTTGTTCAGCAGCGCGTCGATCTCCGGCAGCGTCATCCCCTCCTTGTGGGAGAGGAACTCGATGATCGAGGGATCGATGTCCCCACAGCGGGTCCCCATGAGCAGCCCTTCGAGCGGAGTGAACCCCATCGAGGTGTCGAGAGAATCGCCTCCCTTTACGGCGCAGGCGGAGCAGCCGTTGCCGAGGTGCAGCGTGATGATATTCACCCGGTCGCGCTCGATCCCCCGCATCTTACGGTAACAGTACGCGACGTAGCGATGAGAGGTCCCGTGGAAGCCGTAGCGGCGGATCCGGTGCCTCCGGTAGAGCGGGTACGGGATGCCGTAGAGGTACGAGGTCTCGGGCATGGTGGAGTGGAAGGCGGTGTCGAAGACAGCGACCTGGGGCACTCCTTCTCCGAGAAGATCCAGCGTCGCCCGGATCCCCTTGAGGTTCGCTGGATTATGAAGGGGCGCCAGCTCGATGCACTCCTCGATCCCCGCCAGCACCTCCTGGCCGATGCGGACAGAGGCCTTGAACTTCTCCCCTCCGTGAACCACACGATGGCCCGCGGCGTGGATATCGGCGGCGGAGCGAATCTGATCGATGCCTGACTCCTTCGAGATCAACCAGCGCAGCAGCAGGTCGATGGCGGCGCGGTGGTCCCGCAGGGGGGCGTCCTGCTTCACCGCGGCCCTGCCGCTCGCGTGGAGTGTGATCAGCGCGTGGCTGCCGACCCGCTCGAGAAGACCGCTGGCCAGCCTCTGGTCCGCGTCGCGGGCGATGCGCTCGAGGTCCGTCTCGATCACCTGAAACCGGACGGACGAAGATCCGCAGTTCAGGACCAGCACGTTCATGTTCGCCTCCCGCGCGATTCGCGACGAGCTTCCACAGAGGACACCGTTAGCCCGGGCTGGGGAGGGTTTCTCCCTCCCAGCCTGCGCGCACGCGGGCGGTGTCGTCGGCGAGTGTGCGGCTTGCAAAGAGATAGAGAAGGCCGGAAACGGTCATCATGATCGGCACGATGAGAAGGGCCGATGTCAGCCCTCCCGTGTGGTCGGACAGCCAGCCGATCGCATAGGACGCTCCATCGTCCCCGAGCAGGTGAATGAAGAAGATGTTGAGGGCGAAAGCGGTCGCGCGCATGCGGGGGGGCACGACGTTGATGATGGCGGTGTTAGCTGGTCCGGTATTGAGGAAGATGCAGAACTCGGCGAGGAACAGCGCCGGCAAGTAGAGGGAAGGGTCGGGTGCGCGCAAGGCAACCCAGACGAGGGGCACGGCAATGAGCATCCCCGCGCCGGACAGGAGCAGGTACGCCTTGCCGGTGAACCGGAGCAGGTAGTCGCCGAACCAGCCTCCAACGAGAGTCCCCGTGATCCCGGCCAGAACAGTGATGGCGCCAAGGCGTGTGCCCGAGGTCTCTATGTCGAGACCACGATGGCGGTGGAGAAAGGTCGGCATCCAGAAAGCGACCCCCCCGATGGCGAAGGTCATCGCCGCCATGCCTAGAAGATTGAGGAAATAAGAAGGGATCGCGAAGAGTCTCCTCGCAGTCTGCCCGAACGACAGCGGAGGCATGAGGACGGTCTTCTTCTCGGTGGGCTCCCCCGCCTCCCGTTCCATGCCTCCCCGGCTTGGCTCGGGGAGGGTCAGGCAGGACAGCGCCGCGACGATTCCAGGGATTCCGACCGCCAGGAACGCCATACGCCAGCCGAAATGCGCGCCGATGCTCCCGCCGAGGACGTAGCCGAGGGCCGAACCGACCGGCGTCGCAAGGTAGAAGATCGACATCATCCGCCCGCGGCGGGAGGGGGGAAACAGATCGCCGATCAGGGTAGGGGCGATGGTCGCATACGCCGCTTCTCCGACACCAATGCATGCGCGCGAGGCGAAGAGGGCGCCAAAGCTCCCTGCGAATCCGCCCGAGGCTGTGGCGAAGGACCAGAAAGCGACCCCCGCCGCGATGAGGTATCGCCGGGTGAGACGGTCCCCGAGCGGACCGAAGACAGGCGAAGCGATGGTGTAGGCGATGAGAAACGCCGGACCGAGGGAACCGAGCAGTGTGTCGGAGATCCGGAAGTCTTCCTTGACGAGGTCCACCACGGAGTAGAGAACGTTCCGGTCGATATAGTTCATGAAGTTCAAAAACGTTAGCAGTCCCAGGGCCCACAACGCCTTCGAACGGCTGAATTCTCGCAACATTGGAGCGTCATTGTAGCCCGAGCCCCAATCCGACAAGTCCGATCGGATTGTCATGAATCTGCTGCGGGGAAGTGGACAAGGATAGAGCGATCCGGCGATGGTCAAACGGAAGCAAATTGACCCGGCAAGAACAGGTCTTCTGATGTATATTTGGGGCACTGGAATAGCCTCAAGAGAATAGCTGCTCGGCGCGCGCCCTCTTGGAAAGGCCTGGGGGGTGGAGCGCTGCGGCTCCTTTTCGGGCGGTTTTCAAGTGTCCGAGCTTCTGGAACGGCTGCAGGCCGACAGCAGGGAAGCTCTGAAGCGGCGCGATGACATCGCCCTTCAGGCGCTGAGAATGGTCCTGGCCCAGGCGAAGAACGCCAGGATAGAGAAAGGGACGGAGCTGTCGGACACCGACGTGGCGGCCCTGATCCAGAGGGCGATCAAGACCAGAAAGGATTCCATCGAGCAGTTCCGGCGCGGAAGCCGGGAAGATCTGGCGATCAAGGAGGAGCGGGAGGTCGAGGTTCTGCAAGGCTACCTTCCGCGCCAGCTCAGCGAGGCGGAAACCGCCTCCCTCGTCGAGTCGGTCATCAAGGAGCTCGGGGCTTCGGGCAAGAAGGACCTGGGCAGGGTCATGAAGGCCCTCCAGGCCCGTTCCACCGGGGCTCTGGACAACCGCCTGGCCTCACGCATCGCTTCCGAAAAGCTCGGATAAGCCCGCCCCGCCGACCCGGTTGAAAAAGGAATGCTCGCACCTATATTTGAGCAAGAGCCGACCGCGAGCTATCGGGGGGCGGTGGCGTTGAGAGAGGGACCCAGTTGACGATGAACGGCATCGACAAAGCAGCCATGGGAAGACGGATCAAAGAGATCCGCAAGGGCGCGGGCATGCGTCAGTGGCAACTCGCCCAGATCCTGGGCACGACGCAGAGCGCCGTTCACAAGTACGAGCATGGCGTCATCCCGGAGCCGCGCCGGCTCATCGAGCTGGCGCGGATCGGTAAGACGAGCATCGAGTGGCTCCTGACAGGGAGGCACTGGGAAAACGGCTCCGAAGCGAAGGAACGGATCGACGAAGGGACCTTCCACCTCGCCGCCGCCCTCCGTCAGTTCGAAGAGAGGGAACGGCGAGTCGTCGAGGACGCCATGAGGATCCTCTCGGATGCCGCCGGTCGCGTGGAAAGGGACGGCGGGCGTGAGATCGGGCAACTGGACACGCACGATCTGGCGAACCTCCTCAAGGGCTATGGCGAGGAGACCTACCCGTGCGGACAGCAGCCAAGAAGCGCCAGCCGGCCTAGATCGATACCGGTCCTCAAGTTCGGCACCCCCCAGTCGGCGTAGAATCTTTCCCCTCCGACGGGGGAATGCCCGATGTACGAACAAGAACCGGGAGGCTTGGCCTGGCAGCTCGCCTCCCGTCTCGTCCAGGCCCGAAACGAGACCGAGGCTGCGACGGCGGTCGCACAGGCCACGACGATCCTGAGCGGCGCGGAGCAGGTTCGTGTCTGGTTGATCGACCACAGCCGGGGCTACAGATACTCCGGCTCCTGGCCAGACGAGGCCGAACCCCCTAGAGAACCTCCTGACGACGTGGCACGCAGCGTCGTGTTCTGCACGCCGGTCGCCGCCGCTGCCGGCGCTGCGTTTCGATCCCGCCTCTCCCTGCCTCTTTTCGCCGGCCCTCGCCCCCTGGGCGCGGTCGAGCTGCTGGAGGAGAAGCGCGCCGCCGGCCCTTTCACTTCTGCCGATGCCTCGCTGCTGGCCGAGCTGATGAAGGCCGCCGACTCGGCGCTGCAAAGCGTTCGCGACAGGGCCGTTCGCGAAAGGAAATATCTGGAGGTGGTCACGCGGCTGACCCGGCTGTTCGACATCGGCCGCTCCTTCGCTCGCACCCTCGAGCTGGACAAGCTCGTCGAGGTGATCGCCAGCCGGACTCGGGCGGCTCTGGAGGTCGAAAATGCCTACATCTGGCTTCTGTCTGGTTCCGGGGAGACCCTAACGGTAGTTGCGGCGGTGGGGACGGGGGCAGAGGCGGTGCGCGAGTGGCAGCTCGCTGGGGGGCGGGGCCTGGCGGGACGGGTCGCGGCCTCCGGTGAATCCCTTCTCATCGACAGAGCGCAGGACGTTCCGGAGATCGAGGAACGCCCCGACTGCCAGGCCGGCCTGGAAATCGACAGTTGCGCCGCGGCTCCCGTGGTATCGGAGGACGGCACGCTGCTGGGAGTCCTGGAGGTCGTGAACAAGGAGGCCGAGGCGTCCCTCAACGATGAAGACCTCGCCTACCTGAAGGAGGTGGCCGAGACGGCCGCCATCGCGATCGGAAACGCCCGGCGTCTCGATGCCGAGCGTAAGGCGAGCGACCTGGGAGCTCTGCTGGACACGGCGCAGGAGTTGGGCTCGAGCCTCGATGTGAGGAAGGTCGCCTTCACGCTCGTGCACAAGGCCGCTTCCGTCATCCCGTACCGGCGGGCGGGTGTCGGCCTGCTGAAGGGCACCGGGTTCGGGCTGACTGCGGTAAGCGGCCAGAGCTTCGTGGATGAGAAGCTGCCGGAGATGAAGGCCCTTCGAGACCTCCTCGCCTGGGGTGCCGGTCTCGAGGAGGGAACTTACGTCGTCCAGCACGAGGACGGAACGATCGACGCCGACCGGCCGGAGACCCGGGAGAAATTCCGCGCCTACTTCGAGATGACCGGCGCACGCAGCTTTCTCACTGTGCCGTTGCGCGACGACGAAGGAAGCCTGGGAACCTTCGGCCTCGAATCTTCCCAGCCCTACGCGTTCCAGGAGCGGGACCTCGAGGCGGCGCAACTGCTCGGCGTCGCGGCCACCATCGCCATCCGGAACGCCACGCTCTACCAGCAGATTCCCATGATGCGGGTCATCCAGCCTCTGGCCCGGCACAAGCAGCGTTTCCTCAGCTTGCCTCTCGGGCGGCGGATCGCGTGGAGTGTGGGAATGGCGGTGCTCACGGCGGCGCTGGTGCTCGTCCGCGTCCCCTTGCGAGTCGGCGGTGAGGCCCGCCTGCTCCCCTCCCGCCGCGTGCCGGTGACCGCCGGCGTGGACGGGCGCATCTCGCAGGTACTCGTGCGCGAGGGGGACCATGTCGTCGAGGGGCAGCTTCTTGCCCTGCTCGAGGACAGCGACTACAGGGCCGGGCGCGAAGACGCCCGGGCCCGATACGAGGTGGAGCTGCGGGAGCAGAGCCGACAGCGCGCCGCCGGCTCCGCCGCCGGCGCCGCAGTCCAGACGGCACGGCTCGACGGCTTGCGCGCCGAGATGGACCTCTGGCGGACGCGCCTGGAAAGGACACGCATCCGGGCCGGCTTCGCAGGCATCGTGGCCACCCCGCGGGTGGAGGAGCTGGTGGGAACCAGGCTGGCGCGAGGGGACGTCCTCTGCGAGGTCGTAGAACCCGCTCGGCAGGATGTCGAAATCGCCGTTCCGGAGTGGGAGGCGGGGCGTATCGCCGCCGGCCAGCCGGTAAAGGTGATGTTCTACGCTTTCCCGGACCGCTCCTTCAGAGGCGAGGTCGAGCGGATCGGGGTGTCGGCACGGCTGCAGGAGGGGCAGCGCATGTTCATGGTCCGCGCGGAGCTGGTTCAGGCCGCCGCGCAGCTTCGGTCCGGCATGGCGGGAAAGGCCAAGATCAGCACGGGAGAGATCCCGCTGGGATGGGTGATCCTCCGGCGGCCCGTGCGCTGGCTCTGGGGGCTGGTCTGGGGATGGCTGCCGTGAGCGACCTGGCAGCGGCGCTGCGCCGCGGATCGCTTCCGTGAGCAACCGACCGGTGCTTCGGCAGGGGGTGGTCGTCCGGAAGCTCGAGGCGAAGGATGAGGCGTACACAATCGTGCGCGCCTCGGATCCGGACGGGCTGAAATACTACAAGTTCGAGGACTGGGAATACGACCTGCTCTCCCTGATCGACGGTACGCGACAGGTCGAGGAGATCGCGGTGGAGTTTCACCGCCTTCATCCGGAGCGGGGCTTCGGCCTCCAGCACGTAGTGGACTACATCGAGGGGCTTCGCCGTATCGACCTCACCGAGAGGAGCGAGCAGGAACGGCACCTGGTGTTGATGGACAAGATCAAGACCGTCCGGAAGAAGCGCTTCTACGACGCGGAGAGTTCGACCCTCTTCATGATCCATTTCCCGCTCTTCGATCCTGACAAGCTGCTGGATCGCGTCATCCCGTGGATTCGGTGGTGGTGGTCTCCCTGGTTCGTCTGGAGCTGGTTGGGGGTCTTCGCCGTCCTGCTGACCTTCCTAGCGTACCACTGGGACCTCTACTGGAGCGGGTTTTTCGACCTTTTCAGAGCTCCGCACAAGACCCTGTCGTACCTGATCGGGATATTCCTTCTGCTCATCATCGTCAGCCTGTGGCACGAGATCGGACACGGCCTGACATGCAAGAGGTTCGGCGGCGAGGTCCACAAGATCGGGTTCATGCTCTTCTACCTCATCCAGCCCGCCTTCTATTGCGCTGTCGACGACTCTTACCTCTTCCCCAAGCTCTCTCACAGGATGTATGCGGTGTTCGGTGGGGCATACTTCGAGCTCATGATGTGCTCCGTCGCCAGCGCTTTCTGGCTGCTGACGCCCGCCGAGTGGGCGGTGCACCACCTGGCCCTCACCGTGGTCTTTCTCACCGGACTGTCCGCGATCATACTGAACATGAACCCCCTCATCAAGCTCGATGGCTACTACGTGCTCATGGACTGGCTGGACGTGCCCAACCTCCGCGAGGAGAGCTTCGAGTACATCGGGAGCTTCTTCAAGAAGCGGCTGCTTCACTTGAAGGTTTCCTCAAAGCCGATTTCACGGCGCCGGCGGCGCATCTACCTGATCTACGGTCTGCTCTCTATCATCTACACATCGCTCGTGCTCCTGCTCATCGGCGGGTTCCTGCGCCGCCTGTTCGTCGGTTGGCTGGGCCCGGCCGGCTACATCGCTTTTCTGGGGCTTTCCGGCTTCCTGCTCCGGCAGCGGATCCGCGGGGTCTTCCGATTCTTTCGTCATCTCTGGCTTGACAAGAAGGATCTGCTGCGATCGCGGCGGGTTCCGGCCCTCGCCGCTCCCTCTCTTCTCCTGCTCGCAGTCCTGCTGGCGGTGCCCCATTGCGCGACGCGGATCGAGTTCCCGTTCACGGTGGATCCAGCAAGACGCGCCGTCGTGCGCGCCCCCTGGGGGGGACTCATCCGCAGGGTGGAAGTCGTCGAGGCGGCCGAGGTGAAGCAGGGTCAGCTCCTCGCCGTCATGGAGAACCCCGAGCTGGCGGCCGAGCGCGACACCCTCCGCTCGGACAGGGAACGTTCGCTGCGGCAGGCCACGGTGGCACGCGAGAGCGGTGAGGTGGCTACCGAGAGGGAGCGGGAGGCCGAAGCGAGCGGGGCGCGCAGCCGCCTCGAGATGCTCGACGGAAAGCTCGCCTCTCTGGAGCTGCGTTCCCCCCTTGCGGGGGTTGTCTCGACTCCGGACGTGGAGACCATGGTTGGAAGGCGTCTCGAGGCGGGAGAAGCGTTCTGCACAGTGGACCAGATCGACCGCGTCCGGCTTACTGTGATGCTGCCGGAGAGCGAGATCGAAGAGATCCGGACGGGAACTTCCGCACGCATTCTGGTGACAGCCTATCCGGAGCGCACGCTGGCCTCCTGCGTGCTCTCGCTTGCCCCTATCGCGGTGCCTCCGGAAGAGGGGCTGGAGAAGTCCCTAGATCTCATCCAGCGCGTCAACGTGGTGCGGGTAGGATTGGAGGTCGGGAACGGGGAAAAACTCTTGCGCCCCGGAATGACAGGGCGGGTTCAACTGCTGGGGCCGCCTCGCACAATTGCGGAGAAGTCGTTGCGAGCGCTCAGCCGATGGACAGCCTCGCAACTCTGGTAGGGAGACGCAGCATCGGCGGACAAAGGAATGGCCGCGTAGAGGATTTCGTCTCCGCGGCCAGTCTTTTCGTTCTTGCGATGACAACTTACACGGGCACTCTCAGTCGTCGGGCCTCCCGCCCGGAGGGCGGCCTTGCTCTCCTTACTTCGTTGGATCCATGGTCCCGTGCCCGGTTGAGGGGACGAGTGTGCCGGTGATGGCAATGGTTTTGCCGGACAGAGCGCTCTTGCCGCCGAGCGTGGTGGGGTCCATCCCATGGGAACCCGCAAAGTCCTGGGCGGCGCCAACAGTTGTGCTGGTTTCAGCTCCCACGATCGACGGGGCGGCAATCCGGCCCAGCGCTGATCTTCCCGACCGGCTCGTGACCGCATCGAACCTGACGGACTTGTGGTCCTGACCAGTGAGCTTACGAAGTTGCGTGCGCTGCGTCTCTGTCAGCTTGATCGTGATGCTCTTCGGCCTCGCCATGGCTTCCTCCTCCTGTTAAGCCCAGATTCATTCTGGGTCGGTTTCACCGAGGCATATAGCAACCCCTTTGCCACTGCGGCTCCGCCAGGCCACGCGCGGAGGAGCCCGTCTATCCAACGTTCCAGCATTTCCGGGTTTTCGGGAGCGGCCGCAGGGACTGAAAAATCAACCGTCTCTGGTCGAAAAATCAGACTGTCAGCGTTCAGAGGTCGTACTTCTTGACGAGGTACTTCATCTGACCGGGATCGAGACCCAGCTCTCTGGCAGCTTTCGCCTTGTTTCCGCCCGCACGAGTGATCGCTTCGAGAAGGAGGCGCCTCTCGAAATCGCTGACGGCCTGCTTGAAGCCACCCTTCTCGGCCGATGAGAGCACGGGGTCTCCTCTCGGCTCCGTTCGCATCGGCAAATGATCGGGCCCGACGGCGCCGCCATCGGCCATTAGCGCGGCAGTCTCGACGACGTTCAGCAGCTCCCGGACATTCCCCCGCCACTCCCCCGACAGCAGGGCCTCGCGCGCCTCGGGCGTGAACCGCTTTATCGGGATGCCGTGCTCCTGGCAGGTCCTCCTCAGGAAATGATCGGCGAGCAGGGCAATGTCCTCCAGACGCTCCCGGAGCGGAGGAAGGCGGATAGGGAACACGTTCACCCGGAAGAAAAGGTCCTCCCGGAACTCTCCCCTACGGACCTTCACCGCCAGGTCCTCGTTCGTGGCAACAATGAGCCGGATGTCGATCCGGCGTGGGCGGTTCGATCCCAGTCTCTCGACCACACGCTCCTCGAGAACCCTGAGGAGC
>QHYA01000045.1 GCA_003223995.1 Acidobacteriota bacterium
AGATCAGTGCGAGAAGTTTTTTCTTTTGTGAGCAGACCCCTTGCAATCCCTGATCGCTTTCCATCTTTGGCAAGGGCTCATCTGGAATCTCTGGGAACTGCCATCGCTCTAACCCATATGCTGGCGATTCTCAAAGTCGGCATGCAGACAATCGTCGCAATGGCCTGACCACTCCTCACGCAGGAATGAGCGCCGCCATCGGAAGCAAGATCATTGCCCAGTCGATCGACATTGGCCAGGCTTTCGACGGCATTTCCAAGGATGAGCAGGTCGCGCACCCCAGCCGTCAGTCGCCCACCCTCGATCATCCTTCCTTCGGCCGCGTGCAGGACAAAGTCTCCCGACGATGGATCGATGAACCCCGACCGCAGCTCATCAACATAAACGCCTGCCGGAGTGTCGCGAAGGATCTCTTCCGGGTCGTGGACTCCCACGGCACACGATGTGCATGCGAGGCGCGGGAGAGGAGGGTCGCGATGGGATTGCCGGCGAGCATGGCCAGTCGTCGCGGTCGAGTTCCACCTGTCTCCGACCCATCCGGCGATCCGGCCGCAATCAACCAGCATCGAGGGCCGTGCAGGGGCCCCTTCGTCATCTATCCGATAGGAGCCTCGCCCACGTAATCCCAGCGGATTGTCGGACACGGTGAGCAGGGGTGAGAGCAGCGGCAGGCGATCCTTCGACCCCGCCTCTGCCAGAGAGGAGCTGAAGAGGGAGCCTTCCCGCCGGACGAGGTCCCCTTCAAGAAGGTGACCGATCGCTTCGTGGATAAGGAGTCCTCCGGATCCGGCGGCGAAGACGACGGGGAAGCTCCCGCTGGGAGCAACCGCCGCATGGGCGAGCCTCTTGCGCGCATCCTCGATCGCGCTCGCGCAGGCGGCAGGGTCTCGCTTCCCAAAGAGGTCCGGACAGCTCTCCGCCGCCCAGCGCCTGCGGACGGTCGAACCGGGTCCGATGAGCAGGACCGTGATCCGCACGCCCGTCCTCTGGTCCCCTACCAGATCCGTGTCGGTGGAGAGATGAGAAAGGGACTGGCAGGAGATCGCGGCTTCGATCTCCAGACGACAATTGTTGGGCGTCTCCTTGCCGATGGCCACGGCGAGGGAGTCGACGAACGGCTCGAGGGCATCCTTTTCGCCAGAGATCCAGTGCGAGATCCCCTCCTCTTGGCTCGTCTCTTGGCCGTCCGGGAGGGCGGCGGCGGTATCGCTTCGGGAGCCATCCGCCGCCCCCAGCTCGAGAGCTTGCGCGGCTGTGTGGTGGGAGAGCGAGGTCAACCCGGTTGATGAAGAATGTCTGATCCGCCCGTTGGGCATCACCAGACGAATGCCCACGCCCGCGTCCCATGCCTCGGAGATCCAGGCTCCAGAGAGGTCGCCCCGTCTCATCGTGAGCACGCACCGTTTCTCGGCGAAAACCTCCGCCCAGCGCCCCCCCAGTCGTTCCCGGAGAGACCCAACAAGCCGGATGGCAGCTTCCCTGTCCAGGAGGACCATCAGAGAGGTGGGCGCCTTAATGGGCTGTCAAGGTCGGGGACGGTCTGATGAGCCCGCTGAGCCTCGAGAATCTGGACCATCAGAGCCGCGCGAGATACTAATGACCCTGACCGGGCGAGGTCAAGGTGCGATGTTGCGCCTGTTGCGCCTATTTGACGCCAGTTACGCCTTGTTTGCACCTTGGATCTACGCCGAGTCTTCGATCGAGGGCCTTTTCCGGAGCGGGAGACTCCGGCCACTCCGCTTGCTTAACGCTTCGGTTCTGAAATATCTTATGAATCCCCGGTCAACCTGTTGGAGGGGTGAATGCCCTCTCGCCCACGGATTCTCCTGGTCGATTACCAGCCCCAGAACCTCGTCCGCGTGCGCAAGCTGCTCGAGGAATCGGGCCTCGATGTCAGGGTGGCCAATGACGGGATCTCCGCACTTGAGGTGTTCCAGCAGATCCGTCCCGACCTCGTCCTGATCCTCGAAGCAATGATCCCCAGGAAACACGGCTTCGAGGTGTGCAAGGAGATCAAGCGAACCAGTCAGGGCAAGGTCCCCGTGATCGTGGCGAGCACGGTCTACAAAGGATCGCGTTACCGCCGGGAGGCGATGCACGACAATGGCTGCGATGAGTACATCGAGCGGCCATGCCCGGACGAGCAGTTTCTCTCCGCTGTTCTCCGGCTTCTGGCGAGGGCTGGCTCCAGCGGTCTCTCGACTCCCCTGCCGGAGGTTGGAGGAAAAGACGCCACGGCTTCCGCGGCCGCTGGTCCGCCCGAGTCCTTCCCAGAGGGCCAGGATATCGATCGGAGGCTGGATGAGATCCTCTCCTTCCACGGAGGGGCTACTCCCCCTCCCGGGGCACCTCCCCCGGCAGGGGAGCCTCCACCCGTAGAGACTACTCCCCACCCAGGCACTAATCCTGCGGCAGGGGCACCTCCGACGCCCGAGGTCTCGTATGAGGTCTCGCAAGGCGAATTCTCTCCTTCGATGGTCCCGGTGGACGAGGGAGCCGGCGGTGAGCCCGCCCAAAGCCCGATGGGGGAGCTGGCAGAGGAGGCATGCGACTTGCCGTCGTACGGCACGACTTCGGAGACATGGGCAGAAAGTGCGCCTCCTGCGGCCTCTGGCCCCGTAACGACCGCTGATTCCGACGTCATGGGCCTGGTCGACGAAACACCGGCCTTCGGCCCCCAGTTGGACCTGGAAGACCCAGGCCCCAGCAAAAAGTGGCGGCGGCGTCAGCGGCTCATCCTGTTTGGATCGGCGAGCTTCGTGGCGTTGCTCCTGGTGCTCCTCAGCCTCCTCCTTATCAATGCCTCTGCCAGCGACCAGCCAGCGGATCCTGGAGTCCGGCCATCGGGCGCCCCGGCCCATCACAGCAGCTCCGGGCCTTCCGACACCCGGCATCGTTGATCCGGCCGCTGCTGGCTTTTCTATCTTGCATCGCCGCGGCAGCGGCCAGCTCGGCCCCTGCGACGACCGGCCCCGCGGGCGCGCCCGGCGGACCGACCGGTAAACCACGCCGCATCGTCTCTCTCGCTCCGAATCTCACGGAGATGCTCTTCGCCATCGGCGCAGGGGGAGAAGTGGCCGGTGTGACCGATTTTTGCGATTATCCGCCCGAGGTTCGGCATCTGCCGAAGGTCGGTGGGTTCATCAACCCGAACCCGGAAGCGGTTCTGGCACTCGCGCCTGACCTGGTCGTGGCGACTCCGAATGTGGGGAATCGGCCTTTCGTGGAGCAACTCATGCGAGCGGGAACGCGGGTCGAGATCGTGCAGGCGCGCAACCTCGACGAGATTTTTCCGGCTCTCGAGGCCCTGGGCCGGGCGACCAGCCGCGAGTCGCAGGCTTCGGTGCTCGTTCGGCGCCTCAAGGATGGCCTGCTCTCCGCGAAGGAGCGGGTCAAAGGCTTGCCGCGCCCGCGCACGCTCCTCTGCATCCAGGTCGAGCCGCTCGTGGTCGCCGGACCGGGCAGCTATCCCCACGACCTGCTGACCATTGCCGGAGGCATCTCGATCGTTCCCGACGGCTCGGGAGCCTATCCGAAACTCAGCCTCGAAGAGGTCGTTCGCGCCGCCCCGGATGTGTTGATCCAGACACGGATGGACGCGCCGCAGGGGCTCGAGGTCTCCTCGGAGGCGTCAGATTCACTCCTCCAATGGTGGGGTCGCTGGAGGTCGATCCCGGCCGTCAAAGCGGGAAGAGTTCACGCGGTCGCCGGGGACACGCTGCTCCGCCCCGGACCCAGGCTGCTCGAAGGGATCGAGCTTCTGATCCGGCTTCTTCACGGCAGCACCGTCGCCTCCGTGCAGCATGCTGGGCAGGGTCGGCGGCTCGAAGGATGCCGCTGAGGGAACCTGCCGGCGGAGGCTTCCGCCCTGGGCGGCTCGCCGGCATCTGCGCGGCCCTTCTCGGCCTGCTGCTCCTGGTTCTGCTCGCGGGGCTCTCGGTCGGGGCCGCGCCCGTGCGGCCCTGGGTCTTGCTGTCGCGCGCCTCGAACGGAGAAGAGGCCGCGCGGGCGCGTGACATCCTGCTGGGACTGCGTCTTCCCAGGATCCTGCTCGCGGCCGTTGTCGGCGCCGCACTCTCCGCAGCGGGAGTCACCTTCCAGGCGGTGCTTCGAAATCCGCTCGCCGACCCCTACATACTCGGCGTTTCCGGAGGCGCGGCCCTCGGAGCGATCCTCACCGCCGCATTCGGCGCGGGGGACGGAACTGCGAGTGCGGCCGGCCTGATTCGCTCCCTCTTCGCTTTCGGCGGAGCGGCGGGGACGCTGCTGCTTCTCTTCGCCCTGGCGCGCGCCAGCGGGCGGATCTCGAACACTTCGCTGCTGCTGACCGGCGCCGTCGTCAACGCGTTCTTTTCCGCTTTGATCCTGTTCATCATCACCGTAGTCGATTACACCCGCTTCCAGAGCGTGTTCTTCTGGCTCGTCGGGACCATCGAGCCCTCGGGCTACGGGCCTCTCGCCGCGACGGCCGCCTGCGTCGCGGGTTCGCTGCTGGGGCTGGTGCTGCTTTCCGGCCGGCTGAACCTGCTCTCCCTCGGCGACGATGAAGCACGCTCGCTGGGAGTGGAGCCGGACAGCATCAAAAAGCTCGCCATCATCGCCGCCTCGCTTGCGACCGCCTCGGCCGTTTCCATGTCGGGACTGATCGGATTCGTCGGCCTGATGGTCCCTCACGCTACGAGGGCTGTGCTGGGGTCCGACCACCGCTCGCTGCTGCCCGCGGCGGCCCTGGGCGGTGCGATCTTTCTCGTGGCTGCCGACACGGCGGCCCGCACCCTGCTCGCCCCCGTCGAGATGCCGGTGGGGATCATCACGGCCGTCTGCGGAGGTCCGTTCTTCCTTTACCTCTTCCAGCGCAGGCGCGCGAGGGAGATGGGCGGATGAGGGAGATCGACGGATGAGCTGCCTGCAGGCGAGGGGAATCACCTTCTCCTACGCGCATCCGGGCCGGTCCCGTCCCGGTGCGGCGGAGCTTCCCCCACAAATACGGAACGTCGACATCGATGTCGGCGAGGGGGAGTTCGTCGCGCTGCTCGGTCCGAACGGCGCCGGCAAGACCACTCTCCTGCGCCTACTGGGCGGGATGCTCCGGCCTCTGACCGGCTCGGTGACGCTCTTCGGCCAGGTGGTGGACTCACTAGGGTTGGCGCAGAAGGCGTTGTGGATGGCTTTCGTGCCGCAGGAGTCCCGCCCGACTTTCGATTTCAGCGTCCTCGAGCTCGTCCTGCTGGGGCGCTGGCCGCACCTGGGGCTTCTGGGAATCGAGGGGAAGCGAGACGTGGAAATCGCCCGGGAGTCGCTGCGGTTCACCGGAGTAGTCGATCTTGCAGGCCGGCCGTTCGGCAGCCTGTCCGCCGGCGAGAAGCAACGGGTGCTGCTGGCCCGGGCCCTGGCGCAGCAGGCGCGCGTGGTCCTGCTCGACGAGCCGACGGCGTTTCTCGACCTGGGGCACCAGGTCCGCATCTACGAGCTGCTCCGCCGGCTCTGCCGCGAGTTCGGCACGACGCTTCTGGTCGCCTCGCACGACCTGAATCTTGCGGGACGCTACTGCGGCAGGCTCGTGCTGATGCACGAGGGGGAGCTGGTCAGGGACGGGGCCCCGCGCGAGGTTCTGACGGAGGAGCTCATCCGATCCACCTACGGCGTCGAGGCTCAGGTTCGCCACGATCCCGTCGCCGGCCCCATCATCATCGCCCGCGGCTCTCCGCCCTGACGCGGCCAGCAGCGGCCCGGGTCCCCCGCCGCGGCATGCTGCGCCTGCCGCATGTCTGCTCAAAGCTGCACGTCGAGCCCCGCAGCGATCCGGCGCCTCGGCGCCGGAAACCCGTCCGCCTCCTCGTAGCGGCGATCGGCGAGATTCTCCATCCGGAGATAGGGAGAGAAGCGCAGGCGGTGGTACCGGGCGTAGAGGTCGAAACGGACGTAGCTCGGGTCCTCCACGCGCAGGAAAGTCAGAGCGTCCACATCGTCGCGCTTGCCGGCGAAGGTGGCGCGCAGGCTCACCAGCAGTTCCTTGTGCGGATGGATGAAGGCGGCAGCGAAAGCCCTGTGCCGCGGGCGTCTGAGAAGAGGCTGTCCCGTGGCGCGATCTTCTCCGTCGAGATAGGTATAACCGGTATCGAAAGCCACATGCTCCGAGACCTCCTGCCGCCAGGCCAGCTCGACCCCACGGGCGCGGGCCCTGCCGATGTTCTCATTGCGGAACGTGGCGAAGTCGAACAGGATCAGGTCGCGGAAATCCGACCAGAAGAGAGAGATCTCCGCCCTGCCGCCTTTGAAATACCTCTCGACTCCGGCCTCGTAGGAGCGAGAGCGCTCCGGCTGCAGGTCCGGATTGCCTGAAAAGGGATACCTCAGCTCGCCGATCGAAGGAGCGCGAAAAGCGCTTCCGGCCGACAAGCGCGCCTTCCACTTCTTATCCGCGAACAGCCAGGAGGAGGTGGCCCTGGGACTGAAGGCGCCGCCGAACTCGCTATGGTGATCGTAGCGGGCCCCCAGCGTCGCCGACCAGCGAGGTCCGGGATGAAAGGATTCCTGGATTCCTGCCCCCCAGATGGCGCTCTGGTCGTCCTCGAGCGTCGGGCCGAAGGAGTTCCCGGCGCTCACCGACCACCTCTCCCACGACGCGAACGCGACCAGGGTTTGAGCCTTCGTCCTCCAGGCGTCCGACAGGCGGAGCTGGAGCGTCTCGGCGTCGGTGTCGGAAAAGGTGAACCCGAAGGGGGGGACTCCGCCCCCACCGGACCGGGGACCCCCACCTCTCCGTCGAGGATCGAGCCCTCAACGGCGGCGCTGAAGCGGTCTCCCGCACGAAGATCGACGCGCAGCCACGCATTGTTCTCCCTCCAGTCCGAGTTCTTCCGGTCGCCATCGACCTGGGCATGACGGTACGAGCCCTCCACGAGAAGGGGCTCCAGTCCTCCGGAGCCCCAGGCCCATCCCTGCCGCTGGCCCGCGTTCCCCCCCTCGGCGGAGACCTGTCCGGCGGGCTTGGCTGTCGGCCTCCTCGTGAAGATCTGGATCACGCCGCCCACCGCGTCCGATCCGTAGAGAGAGGAGAAGGGGCCGCGGACCACCTCGATGCGCTCGATGTTCTCCGTCGTCATCGCGGAGAAGTCGTAGCCCGAGAAGTAAGGGGAGTTGACACGCACCCCGTCCACGAGGACCAGAGCGTTGGTGGAATTCGCGCCCCTCAGGAAGACCGAGGTGACGGACCCCTCGCTTCCGCCCCGAACGACGTCCAGGCCGGGAACGAGCCGAAGCGCTTCAAGCAGTGTGGTCGCGCCGATCTGCTCGATGCGCTCCCTCGTGAGGACCGTCGTGGCCGATCCGAGTTGGGATTCCTCCTCGGGCGTGAGGGTGGCCGTGACCACGACCGTCTCCTGCGCGGGGGGATCGACCTGCGCTCTCGCCGCTGCGGGGAGCAGGAGAATGGCCGCCGCTATACCGCCGATGCCGGCCCGCCGGGTGGCGCGGACTCGCTGCGCCTCGCTGGCGCTGGCCCGCGACCGGGCGGCCAGCGCGTCGATGCCGAACAGCACCACGCTTCCGAGAAGATCCGCAATGAGCGAGTTTCGAAAGAAGGGGACACCCGCCACGTAGCAGGCCAGCAGCCCGGCGGCGTCGAGCGGGTAGAGGGCACCCGCCGCCCAGACGGAAAGGTTGCTGCTCAGGAAAAACAGGGAAGACGCGAGAACCGACAGGCCCGCCAGCCTCGCCGGGTGCGGCTTGCCTCGGGAGAAGGACCCCAGCCACACGATCGCCGTGAATGTCCCATAGGTCGCCAGCCTCGTCAGGGACAGGAAGGCCCGCCCGGAGCCAGCATCGATGAAGATGTCGGAGATACCGAGCGCTGCGATCGGAACGGCGGCGGCCCAGCGCCTGGGCAGCCGGGCGCCCGAATAGAGCGCAAGGGCTCCGAGGGCGACAGCGTTTGGTGGATGGGGGATGAGGCGCGACAGGGCGCCGAGGATCGCCAGCAGGATCGCGGTTGTCATTCGAACCTCCCGTTGAATGGCCGTCTGTTGTCCCCGCGGCGGGGAACACGCCTAGACGACGGTCGAGGTTCGAAGACGTGCTTCAGTCCCTGCCCCGAGGGTCAAGCGCTCCGTCCGACAGGTCTCCTGACTTCCGGATCGCACGCCTGCGGGCTCCTTCCCAGACGCCGGACCTTCATCTCGATCCCTTGCGTCCAGTGGCTTCGTGCCCGGGGCGTCCCCGGTGACAGTGGCGGGGGCCGTGCGGGATTCTCACCCGCTTCCCTTGGTCGAACGGATTCAAAGAGCCGAAAAACGTGCCATGCTAGGCGCGGCGAGTCGCCACTGTCAAGCAGCGGTTCGCCTCCACGACGGACTCCCAGCTAGCGAATCGAATCACGCGATCAAGGCGGACAACTGGCCGTCGGAGCCGCGCAAGCCTTCGAGAACTCGGAGGTGTTTCCGTTCGGGTCCGTGGCCGTGGCGGTGATGAAGCCGCTCGTAGCAGCGCTGACGCTCCAGCTGCAGTTTCCAGATCCGTCCGTGTTGCAGGTCGTGCTGGTCAGGTAGGTCTCCCCCTCACCGTTCCCGGAAGGATCTGCCGTGACACTGCTGTACACGTCGATAACGAAACCTGTCGTGCTCGGCGTGCTGTTGAGAGTCCCCATGATCGTTCCCCCGGTCGCCGAGGTGATCACCGGGAAGTTCTGCAGGTTGTTCGCTCCCGTGTCAGGGTCCTGGTTGTCATTGGGCGTCACTCCGACGGGCCCGAGATCGATCCCGAGACCTCCCGTGGTGCACGGGAAGACGACGACGTTGTTGAAGATGGAGTTCTTCCGGATCGTGTTCTGCGTGCTCGCGGAATCGGCGATCCGGACACCGGTGCAGTTGCTGGAGATCTTGTTGCCGCACGCGGGGCCGGTGCAGAGCGATGTGCACGACGAGAAAGGCAAAACCGGGGTCACGGGCGCTCCGACGGTGTTCTGGCTCGCTCCGTTGTTAATCGACATGCCGTTCGTATTCGGCACGCCCGTCGGACTTTCTGCAAAGCTGCCGGTTGCGTCTGGGCCGAGGTAGTTGCCTGCCACGGTGTTGCATGTCGCCATCGGACCGGTGATCTTCACCCCATCCCCGGTGTTCCCCGAGATGACGTTGCGCGCTGCCGGGTCGCTTCCCCCGATCAGGTTCCCCTGTGTGGCGGCCGTGCTCGTCCCGTCGCTGTCGCTGATGAGCAAACCATCACCGCCGTTTGCCAGGCCGGTTGTCCCGTTGGCAGCGAGGCCGACGTAGTTGCCCAGCACGGAGCAGTTCGAGGCGCCCCTTCTGATCACGAGTCCGGGGCCCGAGTTGTGGGAGATGACATTGCGAAGAGCCGACGTCGTTCCGCCTATCGTGTTGCCGGTGGCGGAGCTGCCGGTGAGCAGAGCACCGGTGCCGTTGCCTGTGACCGTGCCTGTGCCCGTGCTATCCGTGCCGAGGTAGCAGTTCTGGACGATGTTACTGGCGCCCTGGACGCGGATCCCCACACCACCGAAGCGGTTGACCACCATTGCCCTGACCGTGCTCCCGCCTGCGGTGGAGCTGAGATTGAGACCGTCCGCGCCCGCCCCGGCACTCGCTCCGTTCAGCTCGATCCGTGTGGCGCCTCCGGTGTCACCCAGAATGAAGACACCCTCGGTGATGACCGGGAGGGGGGTCAGCGGCGCGATCGTCGGGGTCCCCGCGCCGATGTTGAACTGGATCGTGTCGGGCCCCAGAGAGGCGTTGGATTCCTGGATCGCGGCGCGCAAGGTGCAGACGGCTCCTGTTGCATTGCAGATTCCGTCTCCCGGATTGGTATCGCCGCCGTCCCCAACCGAGTTGACCGTGAAGGTATGCGCAGGGGGCGGGGGATCTGTCTGCGTCAGGGCCTCCTCCTTCCCCGCATAGACCTGGGCCCAGAGCCGATCGGTCCCGTCGAGGGAGTAGAAGGTTGTGGTGAAGGAGGGCCCCGTCCCCGTCTCCGGGTCCGCGGCGGTTCCCCAGGCATGATCATGGGTATAGACGCGCCACGGGATGTATTCGTCGAATCCGGGAGGGTCGGTGGTCGCCGTGAAGGTGATCGGGAAGCCGTACCAGACCGTCTGGCCGAAAGGGCTCTGCCGGAAGATGGAGGAGATGTCGTAGATCTGGAACTCGATCTGAGGTGCCGATGGCCCACCCGAACTGGGTTCTGCTGGGGACGTTAGGCTTGCCTCCAACGCATAGTGCCCCTTCGACAAGTACGTGGTCGAGAACTCAGCCCCGCCGCCGGACGGCGGGGAACCTCCGCCGGTCCACTCGATCAGATCCTCATACCCGGAGGGGGAGGTTCTCGCATGGCAGACGAAGTTCTTCCCCGCGTGTCCGATCATCGGAGCGCCAGTAGGCTCG
>QHYA01000046.1 GCA_003223995.1 Acidobacteriota bacterium
CGGCTCGAGGTGCGCTGGCCCTCGGGCGCCAGGAGCGTCCTCGAAAACGTCCCTGCCGATCAGGTCCTGGAGATCCTCGAGCCGCGGGATTGAGAGTGTCCCTCCGACTCTCCGCCGGCCGGATTGTCCTCAACACCGCCATCGTCTGCGCCAGCCTTGGTCTGGCCGCTGGCGCAACAGAGATCTTCATTCGGCTGTTTTCTCCCGTCAGGTATCATCCGCTCGTCCCCAGTGCCGAGAGGGGGCTCTTCTGGCAGTACGACGAGCATCTGGGCTGGCTGCACAGGCCTGGAGCGTCGGGTCGCTTCCGGAAGGCCGGTGTCTTCGACACGCAAGTGACGATCAATTCGCGAGGGTTCCGCGGGCGCGAGCATCTGGACGAGGCCCCCCCCGGGGTCCGCCGGATCCTGGTGCTGGGAGATTCGATCGTCTGGGGCTACGGCGTGGAGGACGACGAGGTCTTCACGAGCGTGCTGGAGCGGGAGGACGCTGGTCTCGAGTGGATCAACCTTGGAGTCTCCGGATACGGAACCGATCAGGAGTCCCTCCTGCTCGAACGGGAGGGGATGCGCTACAAGCCCGACATCGTTCTCGCTGAGGTCTGTGAGAACGACTTCGACGAGAACGTCCACGATCAGGTCTATCACATCTATCCGAAGCCTCTCTTCGCGCTTCGGCAAGGCTCGCTCCTTCTGACCAACGCGCCGGTCCCACGGGTCAGCCTTCTCGATCGGCTCTTCTACCGGCTCGAGACCGGCTCCTACCTCTGGCGGCTCGTGAACTCCTACCGGATCAGCGGGAGGATCCTGGACGCACTGAAGCGGTGCGCGCGCGGAGCGGGGCTTTCACGCTCAGTCCCGCTTCCGCTCTCCTCCCCAGACCAGCCCGAACAGCTTCTCGTCTCGCTTCTGGGCCGGACGAAGCGGATAGCCGAGAGCAACGGGGCGCGGCTGGCTCTCTTCATCGTTGCTCCGATGCCCCAACCGCACCGTGCGCTGGTCAGCCGCTTCGGCGAGCGGGAAGGCGTTGCTGTGATCGATCTCGATCCGATCTTCTCGCGAGCCGTCTCCGACGAAGGCTCCTCCGCTCTGTTCCTGCGCGGCGATCTGCACTGGACGGCGGAAGGCCACAGGGTCGTTGCCAGGGCGCTCGAGGAGTGGCTCGAGCAGAGCGGGGCCCTCGGGTCGCGGAGACCCTCGCAGCGCCCGCCGTCGCAGCCGGGCGAGCCGGCGGTTGTCCGTGCGCCTGCGTAACAGCCTGTCGGCGAAAGGCCTGACAATCCGTCGGATCGAGGAAATTGCCGATCTCCCAGTCCTCGTAGGAGGGGCAGAGGTAGGCATGCTCCATCACTCGCCGGTCGTTTCGACCGAGCAGCAGGTGATGGACAAAGGCCGCCGCTCCCAGCGCACCTCCCGAGTCGCCCGAAGCTGGCTGTATGAACATCCTGCGAAAGGGGGTGTGCGCGGGGACCTTGGAGTTCGCCACGCAGTTCAGCGCGACGCCTCCCGCAAGGCAGAGGTTCTGTGTCTGGACTTCTCGGTGCGCCGCTTCCGCCAGGCCCAACAGGGCCTCCTCCAGGACGAGTTGCGCGCTGGCGGCAAGATCGGCGTGCTCGGGCCGCAACTCGCTGTCCGCCCCCCGCGGAGGGCCGAAGGTTTCCAAGTAGCGCCTGCCGTACATCCTCATGCGCCGCGTGTAGTCGAAGTAGCGGCCATCGAGAGCGAAGGATCCGTCCGGCTTGATCTCCAGCAGCCTGCGCATCTGGTCGGCGTAGCGGGGGCTGCCGTAGGGGGCCAACCCCATGACCTTGTACTCGTCATTGTTGACCCGGAAACCCAGGTGGGCCGTCACGGTGCTGTAGAGCAGCCCGAGGGAATGCGGGAAATGGATCTCCTTGATAAGGCGGAGCGAGCTTCCCTCCCCTCGTCCGATCGTCGTGGTAGCCCACTCTCCGACCCCGTCCACGGTCAGGACTGCAGCCTCTTCGAAAGGGGAGAGGAGGTAGGAAGAAGCGGCATGGGAGAGATGATGCTCCCCGAAGACGATCCTCCCGTGAAATCCCAGATCGCGCCGCACGAGCTTGGCAAACTGCTGCTTCTGGGCGAGCCATGACGGCATCGCCTTCATGAACGTCTTGTAGGAACGCGGCCAGGTGTCGATCGCGGTGAAGAGGATCCGCTCGAACTCGAGGAAGGGCTTCTCGTAAAAGGCGAGGATATCCACGTCGCAGAGGCTGATCCCCGCCTCCCGCAGGCAGTAGGCGATCGCCTCCTTGGGAAAGCCGTGGTCATGCTTGACGCGCGAGAAGCGCTCCTCTTCGGCCGCGGCGACGAATCCGCCGTCGATCATCAGAGCTGCGGCGGCGTCGTGGTAGAAGCAGGAGACCCCCAGGATCACCATCAGAACTGCCTGCGGCCGAACGTCTCGGGGTCTTCGATCGCCCGGGCCGGCACGAAAGTCGTTGCCGGCCGAGAGCTTCCCAGCAGGCGCCGCCCCGCCAGCCGCAGCGCAAGGCTGATCGGACCGATCACAAGGAAATAGACGGCGGTGAAGAGAACAGCGCCCTGGACCCGTCCGGCCGCGCGGCCGAGCCGCCGCAGGCCCGAGCGTGCGCCGGAGAAGGCGCTCATGGAGCCTTCTCGCCCACCAGCACGTAGTAGCCCCCCGCGTCGTCGAGGCTGAAGATCCAGCCGAGTTGCCGCAGGAGCAGCGCGGGGGCGCAGCGGCGCAGGCGGCTGCGCGAGGGCGGAGCGAACAGGTCATCGCCGGGGTGATGGCGGGCGAACAGATCGAGGCAGGGGACCGAGGAGAGATAGCGGATGCCATAGCTGCGGAACCAGCGCAGCGTCTGCCCGACCGTGTGCACCGACTCGTGCGGATGGAGGTACTGGTCGGCGTACCAGGTCTCAACCTTGTCCCGGTCCTCGCTCTCGTAGACGATCTGCCTGAGGATGAGGCGGGTACGGATGCGCTCGTTGTTGCGGACGAAGGGAAGAGCGGCAAGCCGCTGGCGGGCCTTCAACGGCAGCCTGCCGAAAAGGTTGTAGAGGCCCACGACAAGCTTGCCGTGAGGAGCGAGGGTCCGGACGATGTTCCGGAAGCCGCGTTCCGGATCGGGAGTGTGATGGAGGACGCCGTTGCAGAAGACGTAGTCGAAGGAGGCCGGCGGAAGGTCGAGGTCGAGAAGATCGGCCTGCTGGAAGCGAGTGTTCTCGATGCGCAGGCGCCGGCGGAGATGTTCGGCCTTGTCCAGAGAGGCCTGAGAGAAATCGACGCCCAGCACCCGACGGTCTTTCAACCCGAGCAGCAGGGCGAACTGGCCCGTCCCGCAGCCGGCGTCGAGAATGCGACTCGAGGCGGGGATCAGCCTGTCGAGCGAGCGAGCGTACCAGGAGGCCTGCCGCTCGAGATCAGCGCGGCTGCTGTACTTCCTCGGGTCATATCCCGGGAACGGATAACGGTTGTAGAAGTCCCTAACCAGCTCGGCGATGGCGTCCATGTGCCTGTTCCCAGCTAGCGTCCGGCGGTGCTCCCAGCTCCGCCATGGCGACTCCGGCGTCAAGAGCGAGACTGGCTCGCGTGATCATCGCGCTGCGCGCTCGCAGCGCCGCTGGTACCCGACGAGCCCACCGGATCCGCCCGCCGGGGGCACAGGCTCCGGAGCAGAACTGTTCGCATCAGGAAATGAAAGGGTACACCGCTGCCCCGCACTGTCAATGCCCGGCGGAGCCTAGCCCGACCGCCAGCGAGCGCCGCCTCTCCCCCGGCGCGAGGAGCGTGGAAATGCCCAGCTCCTCCGTGGATACCAGGGAGTCGTAGATGGCGTCGGCAAAGAGCTGGTGTCCCTTGGCGCTCGGGTGAGGATCGATCTTGTAGATGATGTACTCGGAGAGATCCTTCCCCCTGAAGGGGTAGCTCGCGTCGGCGAAAAACAGCCGGTTCTCCACGGCGAGCCGCTGGATGGGCCGGAAGTCGCGCGGCTCCAGCGAGAGGTACGTCACGACGACAGGGACGCGGGTTTCCCGGCTCAGATCCCCGATCTCCCCGAAATACTTCTCGAGGTAGGGCAGGTCGATCGACTTCTTCTCCCGCGGGAAACGCCGCGCGAAATGAACCCTCAACAGCTCCCAGAGGAACGATCTGAAGAAGGGATGGCTCGTACCCTTCACCTCGTACGGCTTGCGGAATTTTTCGTCCGGGGTCTCCTGCCAGGAGTCATTCATCCCGCAGAAGCCGATGAGGACGAGGTCCGGGTCGTAACTCAGGGCCTTGTACTTCATGACGGCCGCGTACTGCCGGAGCGAGTAGCCGCCCACGCCGAAATTGATCAGCTCGAAGCGCCGCCCTTTCGATTCGCCGTTGAGCCGCTCCTCGAGGATCTTGTGATAGACGTGCTCGATCTCGACGCCGGAGCCCATCGTGAAGGAATCCCCGATGACGGCGATCCGGTAGGTGTTCTGCGGCTTGACCTGCTGGTACTCGCGGTCCCTCAAGCCTTGGGAATTGGTCCGGATCCGCGCGAACCTGAAGAGCGCATCCTGGTTGGGCTTGAGCTCCCACAGGATCTCCTGGTGCGAGGAGGGTTGGACCAGGCCCGAGGTGCCGATCGGGTGGGTGCTGTTCATCCTTTCGATCGACAGGCCGTTGAACCCGAATATCGACATGCGCAGAAGCATCTCCGCCGCCAGAAACACGATGAGCGAGGAGAAGGCAAGCAGCGATCCGTTCAGAAGTGAACGTTTCATCCTAGCCATCCTCCCGCCGCCTCAGCAGCCAGGTCCGGACACGCGATCCTTCGGGGTCCTTCTGCGCGGCCGTGTTATATTGCCCTGGAGGGGAAGAGAAGAACCACATGCCCAGCCGATGACCGGTAGGTCGTCCGGCACAACAGGCTGAGGCCGTACGGCTGCTACCAGGAGCAGATCCTTGTTCATGCGGATGGCTCGCTTTCTTCCCCCATCCGCGCTCCTGCTTGCCGCTTGCGCCGCCTTCTCCGGCTGCATGTCCCGGCGCCCCGATGTCATCCTGATCGTCATCGACACGCTCCGCAACGACGAACTTCCCTGGATGGGCGCCGACCCACGGTTCGCCCCGAACCTCGGCCGCCTGGCTCACGAAGGGGTCGTTTTCCCGCGGACGTACGCCCCGAGCCCATGGACCAAACCTTCGACCACGACGATCCTCACCGGGCTGCACCCGTACCGGCACGGGGTCAACGGCCACGACGATAAGCTGGACGCGAGCGTGCAGACCATTGCCGAGGTTTTCTCGGCCGCCGGCTACCAGACGGCCGCCGTGGTGTCGAACCCCTCCCTCTATGACGGCGGCACGCGGCAGGGCTTCGAGGTCTTCAGAGAGGTCGGCCGCTGGATCGAGCACAGTACCGACCGCGTGGCCGCGCAGGCGCGGGATGTCATCGCAAGGGCCTCGGGCGAGCGCCCGTTGTTCCTCTACGTGCACTTCCTCGACCCGCACGACAAGTACGTCCCGCCGGCCCAGGACCGTCTCTTCCTGCCTGAAGGCTACACACCCCAGGGCCCGGAGGTCCTGACGGGGGACATGCGGCACTTCGAGGGAGACACGCCTGTCTGGAAGCCCACATCGTTCGATTTCACCCCCACACCGATCCCGCTGCAGCCTCTGGATCTCGCGTACATGCGGGGGCTCTACCGCGGCGAGTTGCATGCAGCCGACCGTCACTTGCAGGCGATCCTCGACTCCCAGCGCATTGGCCGCGGCAACCCCCTGCTCTCTGTCGTGACGGCGGACCATGGGGAAGCGTTCTACGAGCATGGCATGCCCCGTCACGGCTGGACCCTCCACGAGGAGGTCCTTCGTGTTCCACTGCTCTTCCATGGCGCGCCGCTCCAGGGCCGGAGCCTCGACGGATCGCGGATCGCACGGAGCATGGACATTCTGCCGACCATCCTCGATCTCGTCCACGTCAAGGACTCCGAGGAGCGAGACGGTGTGAGCCTCGCCCAGCCGCCGCCCGAGGGGGGAAGCGTCGTGCAAGGGTTGACCTGCTATCACGTCCAGAAGGAATCGTTCATCATCGAGGACCCTTACAAACTCATCATCGACGAGCGCTTCGGCCGGAACGAGCTTTACGACCTTCAGGCCGACCCGCACGAGACGCGGAACCTGGCCTTCTCGCAGCCGGCGCGCGTCGCGTCGATGGTCGCACGGCAGCAGAAGATCCGCGACGATCTGCTTTCGAGGAAGTTTGCCACGGCGAAGCTGGAGGGGGAGGAGTTGAGGCAGCACGAGGAGGCGCTGAAGTCACTGGGTTACATCAAGTAGACGGCGCCCACTCGCTCACTTCCTCCAGCGATCTCTTCCGTTCGTCTTCCCCGGCCTGTCATTGCAGGTCACCTATAATGGCCGTGCCATGTGCGGGATCGCGGGTCTTCTCGATCTCAAAGGACACCCCCTGCCCTCGGATGGGCTCGTTGAGGAGATGGCCCGCCGCCTCGTGCACCGAGGGCCGGACGGCGAAGGCTGCTATGCAGAGGGGCCTGCCGCCATGCGCCTTCGCCGGCTGGCCGTGATCGACCCCTTGGCGTCCCGCGGCCACACTCTCAGGACGAACTGCGACACCGAGGTCGTCGCGCATCTTTACGAGGAGCACGGAGCCGACATGGTGAGCCGGCTCGACGGGATGTTCGCGCTGTCCGTGTGGGACGCGCGCAACCGCCGACTGCTACTGGCTCGCGACCGGGCAGGGGAGAAGCCGCTGTACTACGCTCTGTGCGGCGAGAAGCTTTTGTTTGCCTCCGAGCTGCAGGCGCTTCTTGCTTCCCCGGACCTCCCACGGGAGATCGACGCAGCGGCCCTGCCCCTCTACCTGCTTCACGATCACTACCCTTCCCCAGCGACCCCCCTGCGGCAGATCCGCAAGCTGCCCGCCGCCCACCGCCTCGTTGCCGACCGCGGCGGCATCAGGATCGAGCGCTACTGGTCGCTGGCCTCGTCCTGGGAGGCGCCGCCCTGGAAGGAAAGCCAGACCCTCCTGCAGGAGCGACTCCTGGGCCTTCTCCAGGAGTCCGTCCGGCGCCGCTGGCGCAGCGATGTTCCGGCCGGCGTGTTGCTGTCCGGCGGAATCGACTCGAGCACGATCCTGGCCCTGGTCTGCCGCTCCGGGACCTCCGGTCCCCGGACATTCACGCTCGGATTCCACGACCCGGATTTCAATGAAGCTGAAGCCGCGTCGCGCACGGCCTTCCACTTTGGCGCCGAGCATCAGCAGCAGGTCGTAGGCTTCTGCGACCTCGCCGAAGCGTTGGAGGAGCTGGCCACAAAGATGGCCGATCCCCTCGCGGACCCCTCGCTGCTGCCTGCGTGGCTGATCTCGCGATTCGCTCGACGGACAGTGACAGTGGCCCTCTCGGGGGAGGGCTCGGACGAGATCTTTGGCGGCTACCCGACCTATCCTGGGCACCGCATCGCCGCGCGGCTGGCGGGGCTGCCCGCACCGGCGCGCAGGCTCCTCGCCTCCGCAGTCTCCCGCATCCCCGTCACTCATGGCAATCACTCTGCGCGCGATCTCGCGAGGCAGCTCGTGGAAGGAATGCAGCTCGACCTGATCGCGCGGCACATGAGCTGGTTCGGATCGACCCCTCCGCTGGCGCAGGAGCGCCTCGTGACCGAGGAGTTCCGTCGGGCGGCCGGTGAATGGGACCCGTATTCCGCCGTCCAGGCATCCGTCAATGGGATCTCGTTCCGAGACGATCTCTGCAGGATCATGCACATCGACCTCTCCACCTACCTCCAAGACGGCCTCCTGACCAAGATGGACAGGGCGAGCATGCTGCACTCTCTGGAGGTTCGAACTCCTTTCCTGGACCATCACCTGATCGAGTTCGCCGCGCGCCTTCCTACGGAGCTGAAGGTGCGCGGGGCGGGAACGAAGATCTTGCTTCGGAGGGCAGCCTCCCGCCTCCTCCCGCGGAATGTCCTCCGTCGGCGGAAGAGAGGGTTCGCCATTCCGCTGGCGAGGTGGATCGACCATGAGCGCGGCGACTTCCTGGAGGCCCATCTGGGAGAGAAACGGTTGAGGGAACAGGGAATCTTCGAACCTGCGGCCGTTCGCTCCCTGCTGCGCCAGCACATCGACCGACGGGCCGACAACCGCCGGAAACTCTGGAACCTCCTGATGTTCCAGCTCTGGTATCGCCACTACATCGAGGAGCCCGTCGCGGCGGCACGGCCGGCTCGCGGCCAGGCCGCTATCACAGTCGGGTGAACCCGGTGCCCGGGACGAGATTCCGGGCCCATCCCCCAGCGATATCTCTGTCACCCGGTGCCCCCCTTCCAGTCCCCCTGGAGCTCTGGTTTCGAATGAGAGTGGTCACGCTGACTCCTTTGGTCCAGACCTTGCAGGAGCGACGCTCGCTCACGAGCGGCAGGAGCCGGCCAGAGGAGCCCGACCGGCAGAAAGCCGATTCTGAAAGCGGCGGAGAGAGGGGGGATGCCCTCCCGACGAGACGCCTGGAAGCAGTCGTCCACTGTAAAAAGGAGTCAACAATGAAAAATCGACACTTGGCACCAGCGGCCATTGTGGCCCTCCTTGCTGGTTCGCTTCTCTCGACCGGTTGTGTAACGAAGAAGGTGTTCCGTCGGACCGTCGCGCAGCAGGACGAGAAGATTGAAGGGGTCAGAACGGCCGTGGAGGAGAACGAGCGCAGGGTGGGAAGCTTGAAAGACGAG
>QHYA01000037.1 GCA_003223995.1 Acidobacteriota bacterium
AAGCGCGGAAGCTGAACGAGGCTTACTTCCATTATCTCGGCACAGGGCGACCCTTTGTGACCGTGAAAGCCGGATCGAGCCTGGACGGGAGGATCGCGGCGCCGCGGCGGGACGGGCAGGCCGCGGCGGGCTCTCCACAGTGGGTCACCTCGCCGCAGGCGCGGGAGGAGGCGATGAGGCTGCGAGGACGGAACGATGCGGTGCTGGTCGGCATCGGCACGGTTCTCGAGGACGACCCGCTGCTGTCGGTGCGGGATCCGGCTTCGCCGAGGCCCATCCTGCGAGCCGTGCTCGATTCCGGGCTCCGCACACCCCCGGCGTGCAGGATGCTCGGTTCGCTCCAGGAGGGCCCCGTGGTCATCTATCACACACAGGGGGCCGCGACCCAGCACGCGGCCGCTCTCCGGGCGGCGGGTGCCGAGACCGTGGCCGCGGGCAAGGGAGCGCACGTGGACCTCGATCTCGTTCTCGAGGACCTGGGCCGGAGGGAGATCCTCGCTCTGCTGGTCGAGGGAGGAGGGGAGGTCATAGGAAGCTTTCTGTCCCGGGGATTGGTTGACCGCATCTGTCTCTTCCTGGCTCCTTCGTTCCTTGGGGCGCGTGCCGTGCCTCTGGTCGGCAGCGCCGCTGCCGGACCCGGAGCAAGGAAGGAGGAAGAGGCGCACCCCGAATTGCCCTTGCGTCTGGATTCCTTCACAGTCATCCGAGTCGGGTCTGACCTCCTGATCGAAGGGTCGCCGTCTCGCTAGCCGACCGGGACACCGTTGGCAGATGTTCACTGGCCTCATTGAAACTACCGGTACGCTCGTGGACCTAAAACTTCGGAGAGGTTCGGCGAAAGTGAGGATCTCGTGCCGTTTCCCAAGGAGCGGCGGAGCGGGAAGGGGAACCCTGTCGGTCGGGGAGAGCGTGGCAGTGGATGGGACCTGCCTGACGGTCACGAGGGCGGGAAAGGGGTGGTTCGAGACACTGGCCGCGCCGGAGACCGTCAGGCGTACGATAATCGGCTGCTACCGGCTCACCCGTCCTGTCAACCTGGAGCGGGCGATGCTGGCAAGCGGGCGTCTCGGAGGGCATTTCGTGCAAGGGCATATCGACGGGAGAGCACGTCTCAGGTCCGTCAGGCGCGAAGGCGACAGCCGCGTCTGCCGCTTGGCCCCTCCTCGCGGGCTGGCGCCTCTTATCGTCGAGAAGGGGCCGGTGGCCCTCGACGGGGTCAGCCTGACGGTCTCGGCGGTCGGCCGGGGCTGGTTCGAGGTGATGCTTGTCCCTCATACTCTGAGGGCCACGACCATGAGCCAGAGGGAGCCGGGAGACGAGCTGAACATCGAGACCGACCTGATTGCCAAGTACGTCCGGAGCCTTCTCGGCGCCAGATCGGTATCATGAAGAGAAGGAGCAGATCGATATGAGGAGAATGAAAAACCCGAGGGACGGTTCCGCCGGAAGAACCGGAAGAAATGCATCCGTGTTCGCCCCGATCGAGGAGGCGCTGGAGGAGATCCGCCGCGGTCGGATGGTCATTGTTGTCGATGACGAGGACCGGGAGAACGAGGGGGATCTGACCTGCGCGGCCGAGAAGGTGACTCCGGAGATCGTCAACTTCATGATCCGTTTCGGCCGGGGGCTCGTCTGCCTTCCGATGAGCCCGGAGAGGCTCGACGAGCTGCAGATCCCTCACATGGTGAAGAACAACACCGCTCGCTACGGGACCGCGTTCTGCGTCTCGATCGAAGCGAAGCACGAGGTGACGACGGGGATATCGGCCGCCGACAGGGCCACGACGATTCTTACAGCGGTCGATCCCGCCAGCCGGCCGCAGGACCTCGTGATGCCCGGCCATGTCTTCCCCTTGCGGGCCAGGCCGGGCGGGGTCCTCGTGCGTCCCGGTCAGACGGAGGCTGCCGTGGATCTTGCGCGGCTCGCAGGGCTGCGTCCCGCCGGTGTGATCTGCGAAGTGCTCAACGACGACGGCACCATGGCGAGGGTACAGGACCTGAAGCGTTTCGCGGAGAAGCATGGCCTGCTGGTGATCACGATCGCCTCCCTGATCGAGTACCGCATGAAATCCGACCGGATCGTCAGGCGCGTGGCCGCACCGAAATTGCCGACGGAACTCGGCGAGTTCCGCCTGGTCGCCTTCGAGAACGACCTGCGGCAAGAGACCCACCTGGCGCTCGTCATGGGGGAATGGGGTCCTGACGAGGCGGTCATGGTGCGGGTCCACAGCGAGTGCCTCACCGGGGATGTCTTCGGGTCCGTTCGCTGCGACTGCGGCAGGCAGCTCGAGCAGTCGATGGAGATGATCGCGGCGAAGGGAAGGGGGGTCATCCTCTATCTCAGGCAGGAGGGGCGCGGGATCGGACTGTGCAACAAGCTTCGAGCCTACGAGCTCCAGGACAGCGGGAAGGACACCGTGGAGGCGAACGAGACCCTCGGCTTCCGGGCGGACCAGCGCGACTACGGCATCGGCTCCCAAATCCTCTACGACCTCGGAGTCCGGCGCGTGAAGCTGCTGACGAACAATCCGGACAAGTTCCGCGCCCTGAACGGCTACGGCCTGGAGATCGTCGAACGGATCGCCCTGGAGACCCCCCCCAATTCCTCGAATCTGAGGTATCTCAGGACGAAGAAGGAGAAGCTGGGCCACCTGCTGTCCAGAGTCTAGGCTGGGCGAGGCCCGGTCCGCGCCTAGCGGCCCCTGCTCGATGGTCTCTCATCTGGCCAGGCAGATCGACTCTCACTCCCCCGCACATTCCCTGCACAATTCATTGTCATCTTCACTCGCGATTGACACGAGTGGAAGGATCTGTAGAATAAAGAGTTTTCGCTGTACGGCGACCGTGAGAGGGACGGATGTTCGAGAACCTTGCCAGCAAGCTCCAGCAGGCCTTTCGGAACCTGACCGGCCAGGGAAGGGTCACCGAGGCGACGCTTCAGGAGGCGCTGAGGGAAATCCGCCTCGCGTTGCTGGAAGCCGATGTGGCAGTCCCCGTCGCGAAGTCTCTGCTCGAGCGGGTGAAGGAAAAGGCGCTCGGCGAGCATGTCCTCCGGAGCCTGACTCCCGGAGATCAGGTCTTGAAGGTTGTCCGGGACGAGCTGGTCGAGCTGCTCGGAGCGGGCCGGGACACGGCGCTCCGCATCGCGCCGCCTTACCCGGCCGTGTTCTTGCTGGTTGGGCTTCAGGGCTCGGGCAAGACCACCACAGCGGCAAAACTTGGGTTGATGCTGAAGGGAAAGGGCCGGAACCCCCTGCTCGTTCCGGCCGACGTTCACCGACCCGCAGCCAGTCTCCAGCTCCTCCAGGTGGCCCGTCAGGCTTCCGTCGCCGCCTACGAGTTCTCTCCCGGTGGGGAGCCGGTCGAGATCTGCCGCTCCGCGCTCGCCCGCGCCCGTCAGGTCGGCTTCGACGTGATCGTTGTGGATACCGCCGGACGGCTCCATGTCGACGAGGAACTCATGACCGAACTGGCCGGGTTGAAGGACGCCCTCAAGCCGGCCGAGGTGCTTCTCGTGGCGGACGCGATGACAGGCCAGGACGCTGTCCGGAGCGCGAAGGAGTTCCACGAGCGGATCGGCCTGACAGGAGTCGTGCTGACCAAGCTCGACGGGGACGCCCGCGGCGGGGCGGCACTCTCGGTCACGGCCGTCGCCGGGGTCCCGATCAAGCTGGTCGGGACCGGCGAGAAGCTCGTCAACATGGAACCCTTCTTTCCGGACCGGATGGCCGGGCGCATCCTCGGAATGGGAGATGTTCTCACTCTCATCGAGCGGGCCGAGGAGACGATCGAGGCCGAAGAGGCGGGTCGGCTCGAGAAGAAGCTACGCCGAAACGAGTTCACGCTCGAGGATTTCCGTGACCAGCTCCGCCGCCTCAAGCGGATGGGGCCGCTTTCGGAGGTTCTCGGCCTGCTCCCTGGCGCCGCCACGCTGAGAGGACTGCGCGAGGCGCAGCTGGACGGAAAGGAGCTTTCCCGTGTGGAGGCCATCATCAACTCCATGACCGGCGAGGAGAGGCGGGACCATTCGATTCTCAATGGCAGCCGCAAGCGGCGCGTCGCGCGCGGATCGGGCACATCCGTCCAGGAGGTCAATCGGATCGTCAAGCAGTTCGCTCAAATGAAAAGGATGATGAAATCCCTGGGCGGGGGAAAGGGGGGGCCGGGCAAGGCAGGAAAGATGGGCCGGCTTCCCGGGGGGCTGCGTGTGCCTCCGGGCTTCCGATGACAAGGGAGCGGCGGGGCCGGAACCGACAAGCAGGAGGAGAGGTGGTGATGACATGCTGAGAATACGTCTCAGAAGGATGGGCTCGAATCATAAGCCCTATTACCGTATCGTTGTTTCCGACTCGCGCCGGACGCCCAGCGGCTCTTTCGTGGATGCGATCGGCACCTACGATCCCCGAAAGGATCCTGCGCGTGTCAATCTTGACGTCGAAAAAGCCCTCGATTGGATGCGCAAGGGCGCCCATCCCTCGGAGACTGTGAGGTCCCTCATCGGGAAGGCGAGAGCGGCTCAGCCTGGCCCGAGTGTCGGGACTCTGGCCCAAGCGGCCCCGGTGGGGACGGCGCCCGAACAACCGGACCCGCCCGTGGAAGCGGCCACGTGAGGATGTCGTAGAGCGATTTTTCAACCCGCTGGCCCGAGCGAAGGAGGGGGACGGGCATGCGGAAGAGAATGTGATGAAGGAGCTTGTAGAATTGATCGCGAAGAGCCTCGTTGACAGACCTGAAGCTGTGGATGTGATCGAGGTAGGAGGAGAACAGACCACAGTGCTGGAGCTGAAGGTGGCGCCGGAGGACCTGGGCAAGGTGATCGGCAAGCAAGGGCGGACCGTTCGCTCGATACGCACGATCCTCAGCGCGGCCGGGATGAAACAGAGGAAGCGTTTCGTCCTTCAGATCCTTGACTGATCGTTCCATCCGGGGCCGCCTTGGTCCTGCCCCTCGGGAGAGGGCCGCGACGCCCGAAGCGAAATCGGAAGCCGGTGCGCTGATCCCTGTCGCCAAGGTGTTGCGTCCGTGGGGAAGGCGAGGAGGGGTGCTGGCCGAGTTGAGCACGGACAACGCCGCCCGCTTGTTGCCGGGGCGGAGTCTGCTGCTGGGTGGATCCCAGGAGGAAGGAGGTTCGCGCATCACGGTCAGCGCCGCGCGCGACCACTCTCCGGGCCGCGCGGTGATCGAGATCGAGGGTATCGATTCCATCGAGGCGGCGGAGGATCTGCGGGGCCGGACGCTTTATGCGCCGAGATCCGAGATCGGTCCCCCTCCGGAAGGCGCCTATTATGCCTTCCAGCTTCTGGGGATGAGGGCTGTGACGATCTCGGGGGAGGTCCTGGGGCGGATCGTGGAGATCCGGCCGACCGGAGGCGCGGACCTGCTGGTGGTTCACGGAAGCGGCAGAGAGCATCTGATCCCTTTCGTCCGGTCCATCTGCCCGCGAATCGATCCGGAGGAAGGGCTCATCGAGGTCGATCCTCCCAAGGGGCTGCTGGAGCTTGATGAAATTTGAAATCGTCACGATCTTTCCATTGATGGTCAAAGCCGCGCTGACTGAGGGGTTGCTGCTGCGGGCCATCGAGAAAGGGATCATCAGCGTGAAGGTCCATGATCTGCGCGACTGGTCGGTGGATCGCCACCGAAAGGTGGACGACCTTCCCTTCGGAGGGGGCGGCGGCATGGTCTTCCGGCCGGAACCGCTCTTCGCGGCCGTCGAGCAGATCAAGGCGGCGAGTGGAGCGACGCCGGCGGCCGTCGTTCTGATGTGCCCGCAGGGTCGCCGGCTGGACCAGAAAGAGATCCGCCGCCTGTCGGCGGAGTACGAGCGACTGATCCTGCTGTGCGGGCGCTATGAAGGGATCGACGAGAGGGTCCGGCAGCACCTCGTGGACCTGGAGATCTCGATCGGGGATTACGTCCTGTCCGGAGGAGAGCTCCCTGCGCTGATCGTCGTCGAGGCCGTGACGAGATTGCTTCCGGGGGCCATCGGCCGAGCGGAGTGTGCTGTCCAGGACTCCTTTTCCGAGGGGCTGCTTGATTATCCCCACTACACCCGTCCGGCGGAATTCCGGGGCTGGCGGGTGCCGGAGGTTCTCCTGTCCGGGGACCACGAGGCGATCGCCAGGTGGCGTCGCGAAAAGTCCCTGGAGAGGACCGCTCAACGCCGGCCGGACCTGCTGGCCGGCGGAAATCCCTCCGTCCCTGCCGGGACGGGATCGAAGAGGTGACCGATGGAGACAATTTCTTCCCTGGCGGCTGTGGGGATGAAGCGTGATCTTCCGGAGTTCGGGCCCGGGGACACGGTCAAGGTTCATGTGAAGGTCGTGGAGGGGGAGAAGGAACGCATCCAGATCTTCCAGGGGGTTGTGATCGCTCGCCGACGGGGAGGCATCCGCTCCACTTTCACCGTGCGGAAGATCTCCGGAGGGGTCGGCGTGGAGCGGATCTTCCCCCTTCACTCCCCGGTGGTCGATCGCATCGAGCTGCTGCGGCGGGGGAAGGTCCGGCGGGCGAAGCTTTACTACCTTCGCCAGCTCAAGGGGAAGGCTGCCCGGATCCAGGAGCGCAGAGAGGCCTAGGGCAAGGCCATGCCCGGCAAACCCACCTGGCGGCTTGAACGCGAGGCTTGGCGGTCTGGCTACAGGCGCGTGGCGGGGCTCGACGAGGCGGGGCGCGGCTGCCTCGCGGGACCGGTGGTGGCGGCCGCGGCCGTGCTCGATCCGTCGTGGAAGCTGGTGGGAGTGGATGACTCGAAGCGGCTCGGACGGCGCAAGCGGGAGCGGCTCTACGAGCAGATCCTCAGGGGGGCTTGGAGCTGGTCCGTGGCCCTGGTCTGCCCCCAGGAGATCGATCGGACCGACATTCTCAGCGCGACGCTGCACGCGATGGGGGAGGCGACTCGCCTTCTCCCTCGACCAGCAGACTTTTTGCTCGTGGACGCCCTCGAGTTGCGCGGATGTGGCGTGCCCTATCGACCCGTCATCGGCGGCGACCGCCTTTCGGTCTCCATCGCCGCGGCCTCGATCATCGCCAAGGTGACCCGCGACACATACATGGAAGAGGCAGACAGCAGGTTTCCGGGGTACGGTTTCGCCCTCCACAAGGGCTACGGGACACGAGCGCACCTCGCCGCTCTTCGGGCAATGGGGATCACGCCTCTTCACCGAAGGAGCTTCTCGGGCGTCGGGACGCACCAGCACCGGCTTCCTTTCCGCGAGACCGATGAAGCCGCGCGCCCGGAGCCGCCAAGAGCCTTAGAATAGATCCCGCCATGCCGATCGACCGTGAAAAAATCCTTCGTGCCGCTGACAAGCTCGTGCGGCAGGACCGCCTTCTTCCGGCTGTCGCCCAGTACAGCCTCCTGATCAAGGACAACCCCCACGACCTGGTGACGATCAACAAGGTCGGCGACCTGCTGGCCCGCGCCGGGCGTCCCGCTGAAGCCATGCGCCATTTCCAGAAGATCGCGGAGGTCTACACCCAGGGAGGCTTCTTCCTCAAGGCAATCGCGATCTACAAGAAGATCCTCAAGCTCGACCCGAAGCTGGCGGACGCGAACCTGCGGCTTGCTGACCTCTATGCCCGTCAGGATCTGGTCAACGAGGCGCGCGAGATGTACCTCAAGGCTGCCCGACAGTTCCTCGAGCGCAACGACGTGACGCGTTCCCGCGAGACCTACGAGAAGCTACTGCGTCTGGAGCCCGACCGCGTCGAGACGCACGTGGCCTTCGGGGAGATGCTCGAGGGCGCAGGCGATCACGCGCGCGCGGCAGCCGAACTGGCAGCGGCTGCCGGGTTGCTCGCCTCCAGGGGGCGCTCGCAGGAGAGTATGTCTCTGTACAGGAGGGCCCTCGGTTCCGCGGCTGCGGACCAGGCGGCCGCTGCCGCGGTCTTCCGGCGCGTCCTGCAGGCATCCGGAGCCCGGGTCGCGATCTCCCTCGCCGAAGAGCTGCACCGGCAGCACCCGGATTGGTCCGAGATCCTCGATGTCCTCATCGAGGCGCACCTGGCGCTGGGCCAGCACTCGGAGGCCGAACGAGTGGCCAAGGAAGCTTACAGCGGTGTAGAGACGCCAGGGCCGATGACCCTCCTCGTTCTTGCGAGGCTCCACGCTCGGCAGGGACGGCCCGACGAAGCCGTGGAGGCTGCCTCCCAGGGGTCCGACGAGCTGGTGGCGCGGGAACGAGCAACAGAGGCGGCCGCCATGCTGGACGACATCCTCTCGATGTTGCCGGAGAACACGTCGTTGCTGGAGCGCCGGGTCGAAATCGGAAGGACCGCCGGAGAACGTGCCGGGACCATCGGAGCGCTCCGGAAGCTCATCGAGACGTACTCGGCGGCGGGGATGCGGAAGGAGGCGGCGCGTGCCCTCGAACAGCTCGCGGTTTTTGCCCCCGAGAAGGCGCCGCCGAGGGTCGCCAGCACGGCGCCCGGACCGGGACCGTCGCCCGGTCCGGCGGCGCCTGCTCGCGCGAAAAAGACAGGGGCGCTGACTGCCGACGAGGAGTTCATCGCTGAGCATCTGGCAGAAGCGGATGTCTTCAGCCGGTACGGGATGCAAGAGCAGGCCATCGAGCAGCTACAGGCGATCCTGGAGAGGAGCCCGTCGAGCCTCGAGGCTCTTCGCCGGCTGAAGGTCCTTTACCTGGATTCCGACCGGCCCGCTCGGGCTGTCGAGCAGTGCCTGAAGATGGCCGAGACGCTCGCCGCCGGCGGGCGGGAGGAGCAAGCGAGCGCGGAGCTGCAGGAGGCCCTCCAAATCGATCCGGGCAACGCCCGGGCAACCTCGATGCTGTCAGCTCTCGAAGAGGCGAGCAGCGCCGGGCCGGAGCTCCTCCATGAGCAGGAGACGGGGGTCCCCTTCGACGAAGACCAGGCGAGGGTCCGCTCGGACGAGGAAGACCTTCTCGATCTGTCTGGTGAGCTGGCCGAGAGCCTTGCCAGGGCTTTGGGCGAGACAGCTCCGGCGCAACCGGAGGAGCCGACGCAGTCTTTCGGAGAGGTGATCCAGGCCTTCCGGCAGAAGGTTGATGAAGAAGTGGGGGAGGAGGATTACGGGACCCACTATGAGCTGGGGATCGCTTTTAAGGAGATGGGGCTTCTCGACGAGGCGATCAGCGAGCTGGAGCGCGCCTCCCGCTCGGCCGAGCGCTTTCTCGACTGCTGCGGCATGATCGCCCTCTGCCAGCGGGACAAGGGGGACAGCAAGAGTGCCGAGCACTGGTACCGGCGGGCGCTGAACGAGCCGGTCACTCCCCAGACCGCCGAACGGCGCATCGGGCTCATCTACGACCTGGGGGAGCTGCTGGCGGATCAGGGAGACTGGCTGTCGGCGAGGGAAGCCTTCGAGCAGGTCTTCAGAGGGAATCAGAACTACCGGGACGTGCGAGAAAGGCTTCGCGAAGCGCGCGAGCGGTCCGACTGACACAACCCCGATGCCGCGCAGACTCCCGGCGCGGGTTCCAACCGCCGCCTTCGGGCTGGACGCGGAGCGGCTCCGCAAGGGCGATTTTTCCGACCGCTACTTCCTGAACATCCAGCAGACTCTCACCAGCCTGGCGAGGAGCGGTTACCTTTTCCAGGGCCGTGTTCCTCCCCGCCGAGGACTGGAGGGGCGCGCCCGCTCCCTGCGAGTGGGGGAAGCACGCGTCGAGATGCAGTTCTTCACGCGCCGCCGCCCTCGCTCGCTGGCTTGCGGCATCGAACATGCGCGCGCGATTCTCGAGACAGCCGCTGGGGGCTACGACAGTCGCAACCGCTGGGTCCCCGCCGTACCGCAGGCCTGGGCGGTGCCGGAAGGGACGTGGCTGCTGCCGCTGCGCCCCGCCCTGCGGCTGAGCGGACGCTATAGAGACTTCTGCATTCTCGAGACTCCGCTGCTGGGCGTGCTGGCCCGCGAGACCAGGATAGCGACCAGCGTGATGGAAGCGCTCAGGGCGGCGCGCGGGAAGCCCGTGTTCTTCTTCCCCGCCCGGATGGACTTGCCGGCGACCCAGCCTTCCGACGGCTGGGCCTACCGGATCGCCGTGGAGAGCTACAACAGGCTGACCGGCAGGAGCCTGCCCCTTCTCATCTCCACCGAGGCCCAGGGAGAGCGCTGGGGCGGGCACGGCACGGGGACCGTGGCCCATGGATTTGTCCTCTGTTTCCTTGGGGACACCGCGGAGGCGATGCTGCACTACGCCGAGGCGCTGCCTCTTCATGTCCGCAGAATCGCGCTCGTGGACACGACAGGCGACTGCGTCGGAGAAGCGCTGCGCACCGCTCGCGCGTTTTTCGAGAAGCATCTGGCGGCGCTGCGCTCTGGAAACAGGGAACAGGCTGAACGCTTCAGGCTGGAAGGGGTCCGTGCGGACACGGCGGCCGAAGTGCGCGACCGCTCGGTGAAGCCCACGGGCGACATCGAGAGCGACAGAGGAGTCAACGAGCGTCTCGTTTCAGCCATCCGCCTCGCGCTCGACGGGGCGGCTGACCTGCTGCCTCTCCGAAGGGAGGAAGCGCGGCTCGCCAGGGCGTATTTCAGGAACATCCGGATCGTGGCCACCGGCGGCTTCGACCCCGAGAAGATCGCCCGGTTTGAGCGGGCCCGGGCACCGGTGGATATCTATGGGATCGGATCATGGTTCCTGCGCAGCGCGCCGAACGACTTCACGGCCGACGTCGTCCGGGTGGAACTGGCCGGACAATGGGTCGAGATGGCGAAGAAGGGAAGGAAACGGATCCCGAACCGGGATCTCAGAAGGCTGCTCTAGACGCCTGACGGGCGACGCCAACCGGCAGTCCACGACCACCCCGCCCGCGTTGACAGGGGAAATGGCCGCTGGTATCTTGACGGTGCTTCCGCGCCGCCGCATCTTCCCCCCCTGGCCTCGGAGACTCGATGATCGTCGGCGTTCCTCGGGAAATCAAGGACAACGAGTTCCGTGTCAGCATGGTACCGGCGGGGGTCCGGAGCCTGGTCGAGGCCGGCCACCGGGTGATCGTGCAAGCAGGCGCGGGCGAGGGGAGCGGCATCGGCGATGACGAATACGGGCGCGCCGGTGCGGAGGTCGTCCGGACAGGCGAGGAGGTCTACCGGCGCGCCGAGCTTCTCGTGAAGGTGAAAGAACCTGGCCCCGAGGAGTGCGGGCGGCTTCGTGAAGGGCAGATTCTCTTCACCTTTCTCCACCTCGCTCCCGTCCCGGACCTGACGAAACGACTCCTCGGCAGCGGCGTCACGGGTATCGCCTATGAAACGATCGAAGCTCCCGACGGGTCGCTTCCGCTGCTGACGCCGATGAGCGAGATCGCGGGACGCATGGCGATCCAGATCGGCGCGAGCTATCTCGAGAAGACCCGAGGCGGGGCCGGAATCCTCCTGTCGGGGGTTCCGGGAGTCGCTCCCGCGAATGTCGTCATCATCGGAGGAGGCACGGTCGGCACCAACGCCGCGAAGATCGCCCTTGGCTTCGGCGCGCGTGTCACGATCCTCGAGAGGTCCGCCCCCAGGATGCGGTACCTCGACGATGTCTTCGGCGGCAAGGTGACCACGGTCATGTCGAACCGCTACAACGTCGAGGAGCTGGCGCCGGGCGCCGACCTTCTGGTGGGGGCCGTCCTGATCCACGGCGCGGCGGCTCCGAAGCTCGTCACGCGCGAGGCGGTCTCGAAGATGCGCCGGGGCTCGGTTATCGTTGATGTGTCGGTCGACCAGGGAGGCTGCGTCGAGACGATCCATCCGACGACGCACAGCGAGCCGACCTACCTTCTGGAAGGTGTGGTGCATTACGGTGTCGCGAACATGCCCGGCGCCGTGCCACGGACTTCGACCTTCGCTCTGACGAACGTCACGCTCCCCTACGTGCTGAATCTCGCCCGCCTCGGCCTGCGGGAAGCGGTGCTGTCGGACCCGGGCCTGCGCTCGGGCGTGAACGTGCATCGCGGCCGGGTGACGCATCGGGCGGTGGCCGACTCCCAGGAGATGACGGCGGCGAGGATCGAGGAACTGCTCTGACGGCTAGCCAGAGGCTGCCGCTGCGTCTGCTGGTGGATCCCGTTCACGACGGGGCCTGGAACATGGCGGCGGACGAGCTTCTGCTCGAACAGGTCTGGCGCAGGGAAGAGGCGGTGCTCCGCCTGTATCGCTGGATCCGCCCCGCCTGGTCGCTCGGCCGCACTCAGGCCTATGAGGGGTCGGTGGACGAGACGTTCTGCCGGTCGAAGGGGATCGACATCGTGCGTCGGCCGACGGGGGGGTGGGCCCTGCTGCACGACCGCGAGCTGACCTATGCCCTCGCGGCCCCTTCCACAGAGGGCGCGTTCGCGGGAAGCGTCCTGGAGACATACCGGAAGATCAGCGGGGTGCTCGCCGGCGGGCTCGAACGGCTTGGAGCCGCAGTGGCGGTGTCGTCCCGCGATTCACGCAGGCCCACCGGGCCTCTCTGCTTCTCCGCGACATCGGCGCACGAGATCGTCGTCTCGGGTGGGGGGAGCGCCGGCGCCAAGCTGGTCGGGTCGTCGCAGAGGCGAAGGCGTTCCGCTTTCCTGCAGCACGGGTCGATCCCGCTCGAGATCGATCCGGAATTGCAGGCGGGGGCGGCGGGACTGGCCGGCGCGCCTGAAGGTCTGCATCCCGCCGATCTGTCCGGAGCCTGCGGGCGCCGGATCGGTTTCGACGAGGCGGCGGCAGCCGTGGTGGATTCCTTCGCCTCGCACCCCGGCGTCTGGCTCTTCGAGGGGGGATGGACAGAGGCGGAGCGCGCGGAGATCGAAAGACTCCGGGCGGAAAGATACATGAGCGTTCCGTGGACCCGCGGGCGGAGGAGGGGGGGAGCGATCGACCCCGCATGGAGCACATGGACCTGATCGACCGAAGGCGCTTCCTGAGTCTGGGGCTGAAGGCCTCGTTGCTCGTGGGGTTTTTCGGACTGCCTCGGAGAAAGGCCGGGGCGCAGCTCCAGAGTTCGGCCCCGGTCGTCCTCGAGGCCATCCGGAGAAGCATTCCGGTCGCCTCGGGCTTGGACCAGTCCGAGGCTTCGCTCTTGCTCGACGAGCTGCTGAGGCCGCTCACTAGCTCCCAGGACTACCCTCTCGATATCTGGTCCGCCCTCTTTCCGTCCGACAAGACGGCCGGCGTGAAGGTGGATGCAGGCTCTCCGGGCGCGATCTCCGTCACGCTCGCGCGGACCCTTGCGGGTCGTCTGATCGACGCCGATGTCCCTCCCGAGCGCGTGATCATCTGGGACCGTCGCTCCGACGCTCTCAGGCGGGCGGGACTGGCTCCCGAGGGGGGCCGGACTCCTCGCATCCGCTCCGTGATGGAGGAGCCAGGAGGGGGCAGGTGCATTCGCCCGATGGGGGAGGCTCCCCCCGCCACTCTTTCCGCGCTCGCAGAGCGGATCGAGAGGGACGCGACTGTGACAGCCCTTTCCGCACGCACGGACGGGGAAATGGCTCCCTTCGTCATCGAGAACCTCGCCCTGGGAGCCCTCGTCCAGCCGCCCGATGCTCGCGGGAAAGCCAAGGCGAAGGGTGCTGTTCAAACCGAAGGCCTTCTTGCGGCCCGATATGCAGCCGATCCTGCGCTGCTGCCGCGCGCCGTGCTGCACGTGGCCGATCTCTGGCGCGTGCCGCTCGGCGCCGCGGATGATGGAACGCCTCAACTCTGGGAAGCGGGAACGATCCTTCTCTCGCAGGACGCGGTCGCCTTGACGGCCGTCGCTCACCGGATTCTCGCCAATACACGCCGCACCAGGAAGCTCGGCGAGACACCCGCGCCGGAGAGCCTCTTGGAAGCGGCGCGGCTGGGTCTGGGCCAGCAAGACCTCTCGAAGATCCGCTGGGTCAAGCTCGTGTTCTGACGTGTGAACCGACTGAACCGAGCCCTCCGAGCCGCGGTCCGGACATCAAGGATTGAAGGTGATCACCTCGGCCGGGCGGCCGTCCAGGCCGAACCAGGGGCCGCCGGGAGGCGGCTCTTCCGGCAGCGATGCAAGACGTAGCAACTCGCGCCGCTGAGATTCAGCGAGGGCGATCGGAACAGCGACGGACTGGCTCGCCGCGTTCGCCTCGAGCTTCCGCCCGTCTGCCGAGAGCTTCACCGACTTCGGGTCCCTCCGGAGCAGCCGGGCCAGCTCCTGGACGTCGGGGACGAGCTCGAACCTCTCGTTCACACGAAAACGCTGGAGGAAGTAGGGGAGCGTCAGGCGGAAATGTTCCGCCGGAGAGCATTCCTCCAGCACCTCGGTGCCGGCGGCGAACGCTTCCTCGATGACCTCTTCCGGCGGGCAGCCGCTGCTGCTGGTCGAGCGAAGGCCGGTCCTCCTGTCAACCGGGACGAAGGCGACTCCTGCCGGCCGTGTGAACTGCTCGGGCGGGTGCTTTTCCAGGGCCTTGGACATGATGTCCATCCAGATCGGCAGGGCCGCGCGCGCCCCGGTCTCATCCTGGCCGAGGGTCTGCTTGCGATCCAGTCCTACCCAGATGCCGACGGCAAGCGAGGGGGAGAAGCCGATGAACCAGGCGTCGGTGTAGTCGTTGGTGGTTCCGGTCTTTCCCGCCAGCTCCCGGCCCAGGGCCTTGGCCTTCTGAGCGGTGCCGCTCTCGATCACACCCTCCAGCAGATGCGTCACGATGTAGGCGGAGACGGGAGACATCGCCTCGCGGCTCGTCGGGTGCGCCTCCTCGAGAATGTTGCCATCGGAATCAGCGACCGACCGGATCATGTGGGGCTCCACCCAGACCCCCTGGTTGGGGAAAACCGAGAACGCCGCGGTCAACTCCAGAGGGGTCACCTCGAAGGCCCCGAGGGCGAGCGAGGGGTAGGGGGCGAGAGGTGAGGTGATCCCCATGGCCTGGGCCCGCTCGATCACAGCCTTCGGCCCGACCTGCGTCAGGAGGCGCACGGCGGCGATGTTGCGGGATTCCTCGAGGGCCTCGCGAAGGGTCACGAGCCCGCCGTATTCCCGGTGGTAGTTCTCGGGCTGGTAGGGCTGCGGAGCCCCCGGAGTGAGGAGGACGGTTGGCTCGTCGAGCAGCCTCAGTGAGGGGGTGTCTCCCGCATCCAGGGCCGCCGAGACGACGAAAGGCTTGAAGGACGAGCCGGGCTGACGGCGGGCCTGCATGGCTCGATCGAACTCGCTCCTCGTGAAGTCGAACCCTCCCACAAGCGCGCGCACCTCACCCGTGGAGGGCTCTATTGCGACCACGGCCCCCTCGGCCTCGGGCGCCGGTTCGACGATTCCGGCCAGCGGCCCTCTTCCATCGTTCCGCATGATCCGCACCGGCACGAGGTCTCCAGGCCGGAAGACAGCCGCAGGGCTGCGCCTGCCGCTCCACTCCATGTCCTTTCCCTCGACCGTCAGGCGCTGGTCACCGATGCGCAGGACGGCCCGGGTGCTGTCAACCTGCATGACGAGCGCCGGGACGACGGTATCGACCCCGGGAGGAGAGGACCAGGCTGGATGGCGGTAGGCAGCGAGGTCCACCGCTCTGCGCGAGCCGCTTGCCGCGACGTTCTGGAAGGCTCTCCGCCACCCCCGCCTCTGCTGGAGCTCCAGCAAGCCGGAGCGAAGGGCCTCCGTCGCCACTCGCTGCAGCGCGGGGTCGAGCGTCGTCCGGACCCTCAGGCCGACCCGGTAGAGCATCGATTCGTCGTAGCGGTCTCGCAAGGAGCGCCGCACCTCCTCGACGAAATAGGAGCCCAGGCGCTCTTCATGGCTGTGATCCGCCAGCTTCAGCGGTCGTTTCGCGGCCGCCTCGGCCTGATCCTTCGTGACCATCCCTTGCTCGACCATTCGGTCCAGGACATGCCTGCGGCGGGCGAGGGCGCGGTCGGGGTGGGTGAGGGGAGACAAGGCCGCGGGGTTCTGGATCACGCCGGCGAGAAGCGCCGCCTCCTCCAATGCCAGCTCCTTCGAGGGCTTGTTGAAGTAGTACTGCGAAGCGGCCTCGACCCCGTAGCGGCGCGGCCCCATGTAAACCTGGTTGCAATAAAACGTCAGGATCTCCTCCTTCGAGTACGTCCTCTCGATCTCCAGGGCGAGGAATGCTTCTTGAATCTTTCGCTTCACCGTTTTGTCGGGCTTCAGGAAGAGACTGCGGGCTAGCTGCTGGGTGATCGTGCTCGCCCCCTGGACGCCCCAGTCACCCGAGCGGATGGTGGCGGTAGCCGCTCGAAGGATGCCCAGGATGTCCACGCCGAAATGCTTGTAGAAGCGCTGGTCCTCTGTCGCGATCACCCCGTTGATGAAGTCCTTCGGGATCTCGTGGAACTTCAGAATGATCCGCTTTTCGGCTCCGAGCAGCGTCACGAGGCTCTCGTCGTCGGCGAGGATCTGGGTGACGGTGGGGGGCCTGTAGTTCTCCAGCTCGCGAACGCTCGGAAGGTCGCGGTTCGTGGCGCGCCCGGCCGCGGCGCCCGCGACCGTGCAGACCGCCAATACCAGCAGGAGGAAGAGGATGCGCCTGCGCGACATTCCGCCTGGCATGTCTGCTGATGAGTATAGACCGAGACAGGACCCCGTGACCGGCGCAGGGCGTGCAGCCCATGCTCTGCTAGAATCCGTCCATCGATGGCCAAATCCGGTCTTCTTTCACCGTTCGAACCCAAAGGCGATCAACCTGCCGCGATCGAGCAACTGAGCCGAGGCGTGCAGGAAGGGAGGCGGGACCAGGTGCTGCTGGGAATCACCGGCTCGGGAAAGACCTTTACCATGGCGAAGGTCATCGAGGCCCTGCAGCGGCCGACGCTCGTCATCGCCCACAACAAGACGCTGGCCGCCCAGCTCTTTCAGGAATTTCGCGGCTTCTTCCCCTCATCCGCGGTGGAGTATTTCGTCTCGTATTACGACTACTACCAGCCTGAGGCCTACGTCCCCCAGACAGACACCTACATCGCCAAGGAGTCCATGATCAACGAGGAGATCGACCGGATGCGGATGTCGGCAACGAGGTCGCTCTTCGAGCGCCGCGACGTCATCATCGTCGCCTCGGTTTCGTGTATCTACGGTCTCGGCTCGCCCGAGGCCTACCACGGCATGCTGGTTCTTCTCGAGGAGAACAGCCGTGCCGATAGGGACGCCGTGCTCCGCAAGCTGGTGGAGATCCAGTACGAAAGGTCGCGCGACGACCTGCGACCGGGCAGCTTCCGCGTCCACGGAGACGTCCTGGAGATCTGGCCGGCCTACGAGGACCATGCCCTGCGGGTCCAGTTCTTCGACGACGAGGTCGAGCTGGTCGCCTCAATCGATCCCCTGCGCGGTACTCTCGTCCGAAGGCTGGGCCGGGCGCCCATCTATCCCAATTCCCACTATGTCACGCCGCGGGACAAGCTCGAGCTGGCGATCCGGTCGATCCGCCAGGAGCTGAAGGGACGGCTCGCGGAGCTCGAGGTGGCCAGCCGCCTTCTGGAAGCTCAGCGGCTCGAGCAGCGCACGATGTTCGATCTCGAGATGATCCAGGAGGTCGGCTACTGCCAGGGGATCGAGAACTATAGCCGCCATCTGACAGGAAGAAAACCGGGAGAACCCCCGCCAACGCTGATGGATTACCTGCCATCGGACCACCTGATCTTCATCGACGAGAGCCACCAGACCGTCCCGCAGCTGCGCGGCATGTACAACGGCGATATCTCCAGGAAGAAGACCCTCGTCGAGTACGGCTTCCGTCTTCCCTCCGCCCTGGACAACCGCCCGCTCAAGTTCGAGGAGTTCCAGGAAAGGCGCGGCCAAACGATCTACGTCTCGGCCACGCCGGCCGCCTATGAGCTGAGCCTGACAGGAGGGGAGATCGTCGAGCAGGTGATCCGTCCCACTGGGCTCGTGGACCCCCAGGTCGCAGTCCGCCCTATCCGCAACCAGGTGGACGACCTGCTCGGAGCGATCCGCGAGCGCGCCGGGCGCGGGGAGCGAGTGCTCGTGACGACGCTGACAAAACGCATGGCCGAAGATCTCACCGAGTACTACCGGGAACTGTCGGTGCGGGTCGAGTATCTGCATTCGGACATCGATACCCTGGACCGGGTCCGGATCCTGAGGGACCTGCGGCGGGGCGAGTTCGACGTCCTGGTCGGCGTGAACCTGCTCAGAGAGGGCCTGGATCTGCCCGAGGTGTCTCTCGTGGCCGTGCTGGATGCCGACAAGGAAGGCTTTCTCCGCTCGAAGGACGCTCTCATCCAAACCATCGGACGGGCGGCTCGCAATGTCAACGGCACCGCGATCCTTTACGCCGACAGGATGACCGACTCGATACGCGGGGCGATCGAGGAGACGGAACGGCGGCGGGCGAAGCAACTGGCCTACAACGCCTCCCACGGCATCACTCCGGAAACGATCGTGAAGTCGATCGAGCAGGTGCTTGGCTCCGTCTGGGAGGCCGATTATGTCAAGGTCCCCGCCGCGGTCGCCGAACCCGACGAGGACGCGTACGCCTCCCCCGAAGAGCTGGAGAGGGAGATCATCCGCCTCGAGAAGGAGATGCGGAAGGCCGCGAGGAGCCTGGAGTTCGAACGGGCTGCCGCTCTTCGAGACCGCATCCGCTACCTCCGTCAGAAAGAGGTCCTGGCGGCACCATCGTAGCAGCGTCAACAAGGCCACTCACTGCGTCCAGCAACGCTCTTGTCGCAGCGTCAGTTCCCTGGGCAGTCACCCGAAAAAGCCCTACCCTCTCAAGGCCTCCGGCAGCCTCCCTCAACCTTCAAAGCCGGCTCCGGGGCCACCGCCCAGGCGGCCTTGTAGGATTCATTGCATCTAATGGCATCTCAATCCAGTCGTCTTTCGTTCCGATAGAGACCTCCCACCCCATCGCGGCCCAGCCGCCAGAGGATCCCGACAGGAGCGGTCCCCCTGCACGAGGCCAGCCCGCCATGCTCACCCTGCTGATGGTGGAACCGGCACAGGCAGATGCGGTTGGACAGATCATCGCTTCCGCCCCGCGAGCGATAGATCACGTGGTGGTCCTCCAGGTTCCTCCGGGAGGTGCAGCCGGGGGCCGAGCAACGCCATCCCCACCGGGCATAAACCTCCTCGGCATCCCTCTTCGGAGATTCCTCCGGGACATCCCAGGTCGTGACGTAATCCTCGATCAACGCCAGAAGCCCCACCCAGGCAGGGACCCTGCGGCAGCGATTGGAAAACGTCCGGGCCGCGAGAACCGAGCCCGATGCATCGGGATCGGGCCATTGCTCGAAGCACGGGACAGCTTCAACGCATTCGCTCAGGCGCCGCCGTGAGGATTCCACGGCGGCCAGCAGGTCGCCCGCTAGATCCCCGGGAAGTCTCAGCCGGAGGAAAACGTCCGGCACGAACAGCGCGGCCGCCTCCCGCCCAAGGCGGCCTACCCGCTCGCGCGCCATTCCCGACCGGCGCAGCAGCGATTGCTGCCACCTCCCGTCATCGACGGGGAGATCCGGCCTGGGAAGATCCGGCCTTGAGTGAGTCAACCCGACGTTGTTTGCGAGCCCCGGAGCCGTCCTGTCCTGAATCGTCTGGGCGCCGTCCACAGCCCCCGCGCCCGCCCCGCCATGAATCGCCCCGGGCTGCTTGGCAGGGTCCTGCCGCGACCCGTTATGAAGCGGCTCAGCGCTATCGGCAGCATCTGGCCACCTCCTGTCATCATTGATCGACCCAGGCTCGTTCGCGTGGCTCACTCTCTTCCCGTCATGAATCGATCCGCCGCTGGTCCTCTCTGTCGCACATGCCTCGCCCAGCCGCTCCAGCAGCTTGATCTCGTCCCTCAACCGCTTTACCGTCGCCTCCTGCGCCCGAGCGACCCAGGCTTGCTGCGCGAGCTGGTCCACGGAACCGCGACCGAGGATCCTCCGGACAAGGCAGGCTGCCTCGAAGCCGATCTTGCGCTTCTCGTAGGCCTCCCGGAGAACCGGCAGCCCTCTCAACGCGCGGGCAAGCCGGGCGCGGTCCTCAGCGGCCGTGCGCGAGAGCCCTAGCCGTTGCTCGGCGTAGTGGCCGGCATCGGCGAACATCAGGCGCGGCCACGCCCCACGATCGCCCATCTCCGCAAGGAGCTTTCCCAAGCGGCGGTCGATCTCGTCCTCGAGTTCGATCAGCCGACGGATCTGTCCGTCGAGCTCGGTCGGGCCCCCGTCGCCCGCTGCCATGGCCGCCTCTTCGATGCTCTTCAACGTGGTCACTGCCGAAGACAGAGCGTGGGAGGCATCCGCGGGCTGAGCGAGATGTCGCCAGTTCTGCGTGCATCGGGCCAGAGCCTGTTCCATCAGAGCCCGGTGCCGCCCCGGCTTCAGAGAAACCATGTCGGCGTCGGGCGGATGAGGGCCGGCAAGAGCCTCGGCGACAATCGCCTCGATGAACGATGTGACGCTCGTTTCCTCGCCGCAAACAGCCCTGTGCAGATCGAGCGCCTCTTCGAACGCGGCCTTGACCGGCGCCGGAACGAGAAAGCGAACAAGGCATCGTTCCTCGGGATTGTCGGAGTCTGTCCCGAGGACGTCTGAGCGAGCTGTGGCCTGAAAGGTCGATTCGGTGTGGATCAGGTCCTCGCCGATTAGCAGCGCGGCCACTCTTCCAACCGGCAGCCCTCCATCTGTTCCGCAGAGGGCTTCGGCCAGGCCTGGTAGAGATTCGAAAGCCTCCGCCAGGACTGCCAGGTCGCTGACCCAGCGACCCGAGCGGCCAAAACGCTCGCGAGCGTGATCGCGCAACCGTGCGTAGCCAAACTTCTCCCATCCTCTGGCCTGGCAGAAGCCGCGCGCCGCCCGGGCCAGAGGAAGCGCCAGCCGATCGCCCGCCGCTCTCAAGGCGAAGGCCAGCCGGTCAGCCTGAAGAAGGGGCTCTTGCGCACCGGATGTTTCGCCGACCGGGAGGGCCGGCGCGTCGCATTCTGTCGGCAGGACGCGCTTTGCCGGCTCGTCGCACCGTGCTGGCGCGAGGCTCTCGAGCGGGCCAGCATGACGGGTTTGCGCTGCGCGACCGGCGCGCTCCGAGGGCTCTGCCCGGAGGGCCTGCCGAGCCTTCTCGGCACCCCGCTGCTGGTTTGCCTCCAAAAGGATTTGGACCCTGTCAGCTCGCCACACCTCCCTCGCGCAAGCTTCCGAGCCGACAGGCTCAGCGTTCGATCGCGTCTCGTAGGGTGTCGAGAGATGTTCGCGGCAGGAGAAGAGCGGCGGAAGAGAGTGAAGAGTTGGTACAGGGGTGGGCCCGATGGGCGACGACGGCACATCGATCAGAGGTGACAGAGCGGGATCGATCCGAGCCGGGCTCAGTGGAGCTTGATAGAGTCCGAGCGGATCGCGTGAGGCATGCTGGAGTAACGTGAACCGCATACAAGCAGCATACCGAAACTAGATCGAGACTCGATGGAAGAAGACGAATTACTCTCTCGGACCAGCAAGTATTCCTGTTTCCATTCTGCAACGCCCAATGCGCAATAATCGAAACTCGAACGACCAACCCTCAAGGTCGTAGGAATGAGGAGGTCACCTCTTCGTCGTATTCGAGTCGAGGCTTCTCAAAGCGTGTCCCAATTCACTACGTAGTCAGCGGGGTAGAATCAATCGACGCCGGGGTGGCGAAACTGGTAAACGCAGGGGACTTAAAATCCCCCGCCTCTCGCGAGGCATGCGGGTTCGACTCCCGCCCCCGGCACATTGAACCTATCGCGGGTTGGCGAGATCCTAGTTGGCCAGATCCAGGCAGAGAGGCGCTGCCGGCCGTTGCGAGCACGACGAGCTCGATCCATTCGAGGTCGCGACGGGCGAGGCCCCGGCGAAATGTTGCAGCAGGAAGAGAGCCCGGATCCGGACTACACGTCTCCAGCGCTCAGCATCTTGGCCCACGTGTCGCGCAAGGAGACGATGCGATTGAAGACAGGCTTCTCCTGCCGGGACTCCCTGAGGTCGGCGATGTAGAAGGCCTTGCGCTCGAACTGGAAGCGGTCGCCGGGCCTGACCTCGGCGAGCGAGGGCTCGGCGCGCGCATCCCCCAGTACCTCGAGCGAGTTCGGGTTCAGGTAGCTCTTGTAGTCACCCTCGCTGCCGGCCGGGTTGGGCACGGTGAAGAGACGGTCGTAGAGGCGCAACTCCACAGGTAGCGAGTGTTTTGCCGAGACCCAGTGGATGGTGCCGGGAACCCTGCGTCCCTCAGGGGGTGCACCGAGCGTCGCGGGGTCGTAGCTGCAGCGGAGCTCGACGATCTCGCCTGTCCGCTCGTCCTTGGCAACGCCGGTGCAGCGGATGACGTAGGCGAAGCGCAGTCGCACCTCTCGCCCGGGCGCCAGGCGGTGAAACTTTCTGGGTGGATCCTCCAGGAAGTCGTCCCGCTCGATATAGAGGACCCGGGAGAATGGCACCTTCCGGTACCCCATGCGGGGCGGGTCGTCCGGGAAGTTTGGTGCTTCCAGCTCCTCGGTACGCTCCTCGGGGAAGTTTTCGATGACGACGCGAA
>QHYA01000047.1 GCA_003223995.1 Acidobacteriota bacterium
TGCACAAGGCCACGGAGATCATCTCGCATCTGCGCACGTTCGGACGGGCGGCGCCCGTCAGTCGCGAGCCGATCTCTCTGAGGCAGGTGATCGAGCGGGCGGTTTCCCTCATGCAGGAGCAGCTCCGGCAGCGCCAGATCAAGGTCGCGTTCGAGCTGGGCCCGGAGGACCCCGTGGTCATAGGGAATCCGATTCAGCTGGAGCAGGTGTTCATCAACCTGCTGACGAACGCACGCGACGCGGTGGCCGACTCCGCGCACAAGGAGATTCGCATTTCGGGGTCGGTCGGATCTACGACGGTGCAGCTCGCATTCGCCGATACAGGGGTCGGGATTCCGCCGGGGCTCGAAGGGAGGATCTTCGATCCGTTCTTCACCACCAAGGAGGTCGGGAAAGGCACGGGCCTGGGCCTGTCCATCACCTATGGAATCGTCAAAGATCACGGCGGCACGATCTCGGTTGTGAGCCGGCCCGGCGAAGGCGCCACTTTCCTCATCCATCTACCCTTGGCCCGTGAGGATGCAGAGGAGACCTCCCCGTGAGAGATCTCCGCGCCATCCTGGAAAGAGGCGAGCCATGAACCAGCCTCGGGTGCTTATCGTCGACGACGACCGGGCCCTGCTGCAGGCGCTTCCAGAGACCCTCCGGCTTCGGATGGAAGGTGTGACGGTCGACACGGCAGACTCGGCGGCGGCCGCGCTCGACAGGATCGCCGCTCAGGACTACTACGCGATCGTCACCGACATCAAGATGCCGGGGATGGATGGTCTCGCGTTGCTGGCCGAGATCCGGAGGCTCCGGCCCGACACACCCACCCTGATGATCACCGGGCATGGCGAGCATGCGCTGGCGATTCATGCCCTGCGGGGAGGGGCCTACGACTTCATCCAGAAGCCGATCGACCGAGATTACTTCGTAGCGTCGTTGCGCCGGGCCATTCAGATGAGCGAGCTGAGTCGCCGGGTGAAGGACCAGCAACAGGCGCTGGAGCGCCGCGCCAACGAACTGGAGCGGATTGTCGAGGAGCGCACGCGCGAACTGCGCGAGGCAAACGAGGCAAACAAGGTCATCGGCGTCATTGGCAGCCCCTTGAGGTGGTTGATAGGCCCGAGTCGGCAAATGGAGAAGGTTGTCCAGCAGATCAAACAGGTGGGCGACTCTCCGCTCATGATCATCATCGAGGGCGAGACCGGCACTGGCAAAGAACTCGTGGCTCGGGCGATCCATCATCTGAGTAACCGACGCGAGGGGCCTTTTGTCGCCGTCGACTGCGGTGCGATCCCGGACACGCTGATCGAGTCGGAGCTTTTCGGCCATGAGAGTGACGCGTTCACTGGGGCCGATCAGCGAAAGCCAGGGCGGTTCCAGGTTGCCGAGGGTGGAAGCCTGTTCCTCGATGAGATTGTCAACCTTCCCCTCCCCACACAGGCCAAGCTATTGCGTGCCTTGCAGGAACGACAGGTTCAGCCAGTCGGCAGCGAGCGGCCGGTCCCGGTGAACGTACGGATCATCGCCGCCTCCAACGTCCCCATCGAGCGAGAGGTGGCGGCGGGCCGGTTCCGCGAGGATGCCTACTACCGCCTGAGCGAATTCGCGATCACCGTGCCGCCCCTCAGGGAGCGAGACGACATCCTCGACCTCGCGAACGGGTTCCTCGCCGAGGCCAGCATGGAGTTCGGCCGCCCCTGCCGTGGGATCTCGGAAGCGGCGGCTCGGGTCCTCAAAGACTATCCCTGGCCGGGGAACGTGCGGGAGCTCCGGAACGTCGTTCGCCGGGCTATCCTCTTCGCTTCGGATGTGATCGAGCCGGAGCACCTTTCGTTCCTCCGCATCGGTGCGTCCCAGGCAACGGCATTCCGGGAAAATCGATCGCTGGACGGCTCTCTGGAGGCGATCCGCGAGGCGGCCGCGGCAGACGCCGAGCAGCAGGCGATCCGTCGGGTCCTCCAGGCCACCCGGGGGAACGAGAGCGAGGCAGCGAGACTCCGCCGAACCGACTACAAAGCCCTATACTTCAAGATGAAGCAGTACGGTATAGAGGCTGTGCGTTTCCGAGAGTCGTGATTCTCCACGAGTACTAGTCCGCACGAGACGACATGGGGAGGCGCCGCCATGGCATCAAGGTGCCCTCACCATTTTCGACTGTCGCCGGGGCCGGCTGGCTCCTTGCTGGAGGAGCGACCAGATCATGGGAGGCGGCAGCCGCAGCATCCAGAGCGTGGAGGCGAGGCGGTGGCGCATCGAGGTCCGCAGGCGGCCTTCCTCGAGGTAGCGCCTCGCCGAAACGACGATGGCATCGGGGAGAACGGCGATCCTCCCGTGGCGGCGGAGCCGGCGAATCAGCTCCAGGTCTTCTAGCAAGTGCCAGTGGGGGAAACCGCGGCAGCGGAGGTAGTCCTCGCGCCTCACAAACAGCCCCTGATCGCCGTAGGGGGTGCGGGTGATCCTCAGACGCAGCGCGGTCGCCCGCTCGACGATCCGGAAGTAGGAGCCCGGCGCATCCAGCTTCAGGCTGAAGCAGCCGAGCGCGATGGAGGGGTTCTCGAGCGTCTCGATGATCCGAAGGGCGAAATCGTTTGGAGGCCGGGCATCGGCGTGGAGGAAGAAGAGATGGCTTCCCCGGGCCTGACGCGCGCCGAGATCGAGCTGCGCCCCGCGGCATCTCGGCGTCGTGAGAACACGCGCCCCCAGCCGCGTGGCATGCGCCGCTGTGCCGTCAGAGCTCTCTCCATCGACGACGATCACTTCCGCCGATCCGATCCGCAGCAGAGGCGGGAGCGCATCGGAGAGCGTGCGGGCCTCCATGAAGGCGGGTATGACGATGCTGAGTTGCGGACCCACGCTTGCCTCCGTGGTCGGTGACCGGGCAAGACGATTCTAGCAGGCCTCCCCTCCTGGAGCCGTCGCGCTGCGCCCGCCGGTGTGATCGCCGGCCTCCCCGGCGCGCCGGTTCTCGTCTTGCCTTCGTCTCCGCCGCTTGGCGTTGGCCCCGTGTGTGGCTTTGAGACGGGGGCGCTTCCGTGATAGGAGTAGCAAAGGGAAACGATGAAATCGGCCTCGTCCGTTTTGATGATCCTCTTTTCCGCAGTGCTTCTCTGCGCCTGCGCTGAAAACCCTGCGCGCGCGGGAGGGAGCGTCACCTTCGATCATTCCGCCTGGGACCAGATCGTGCAGACCTATGTGGACGAGAACGGCAAGGTCGCCTACCGGGATCTCGCGGCGAAGGACCTGCCAAAGCTCGAGCGGTATCTCCAGCAGATCGCGGAGGCGAATCCGGCCGCCATGTCGGAGAAAGAGGCGCTCGCCTTCACCATCAACGCCTATAACGCCGTGTGACCCTCGACGAGCTGGAGCAGAAGATCATACGGCCCACTTTCAAGGACCCCCGAGTCCACTTCGCGCTCGTCTGCGCTTCGGCCTCCTGCCCGAAGCTGGTGCGCCGGGCGTACACGGCGGAGAACATCGACGCGATGCTCGACGAAAGGGGAAGGGAGTTCCTGGCCGACCGTTCCCGCAATCCCCTCGGGACCGGCCCCGCCGTCACGGTCTCATCGATCTTCAAGTGGTACGCCGAGGACTTCGCGGCGGCCGCCGGCTCGGTGCAGGTCTTCATCGCTCGCTATGCGGGCCACTATGCGCCCCCCTGCCTCATGTCGAACACCTGCAAGCTCGAATACGCCGAATACGACTGGACCCTCAACGCCCAGCCCGGCCAGAGGCCCTGAGGGGCGATCACACACGCCCGGCCGCGAAGGGGAGAGCGGCCTGCCGTGGCAGGCCCGCCCCCGCCCCGCCCTTTTCGTGCTCGATCAGCCACCTCTTGCGCTCCAGCCCCCCGCCATAGCCGCCCAGCGTTCCGTCCGAGGCGATCACACGATGGCAAGGGATCACGATCGCGACGGGATTTCGAGCATTTGCCGCCGCGACTGGACGCACGGCCGCCGGACAACCGGCGGCCCTGGCAAGCTGCGAGTAGGAGACGGTCCGGCCGGGAGGCACCTGGCGCAGCGCGGACCAGATCTTGATCTGGAACGGCGTGCCGCCAGGATCGACCGGTATGGAATCGAGTGCACCGATCTCTCCCGAGAAATACGCGCGCAGGCGGCCGGCAAGGCCGCCGGGGTCGCGTGTCGCAACCGCGGTGAACTCGCCGAAACGCCGTTCGAGAAAACGGGTCAAGGCCAGGGCGCGGTCATCGAATGTCAGTCCGCAGAGGGCCCCGTCGCGGACGAACAGAACGACGGTTCCGACAGGCGTCTCTACACTTGTCGATTGCAGGATCATGATCAGTCCTCCATCCACAATGCCATGACGGCGTAGCCTCTCCAGGGGCGCCACGCTTCGGCGCTCTCCGCAAGCTGCCTCGCGCTGGCGGGCGAGCCGTTCCGTCCCAGCGCGCGGCGCAGTCCCAGATCTGTCGGCAGGAAGGCGTCGGGCTCGCCCAGCGCACGAAGCGCGATGTAGTTCGCGGTCCAATCACCCAGCCCGGGCAGGGCAGTGAGCCGGTGGATGGCGTCCTCGAGTCCGCCGAGATCGTCGAAGCATAGCTCCCCCTCGCGCACCGCGGCAGCCAGCGCGCGGATCGTCGCGGCGCGGGCGCGTGTCAGGCCGGTCTCGGTCAGGTCCGCCTCCGCAAGGGCGGCCGGGGTGGGAAAAAGATGGGTCAAGGGAGGCGAGCCGGCCGGAGCTTCGAGAGGCTCTCCGAGTGCCCGCACGAGCCGTCCGGCGAGAGTGGTCGCCGCGCGAACGGAGACCTGCTGGCCGAGAACGGCCCGCACCGCCAGCTCGAACGCATCCCAGGCTCCCGGGATTCGCAGACCGGGGTGCAGGCGAAGCGCGGGGGCAAGCCTCGGATCGCGCCGCAGGTGCGCCGCGATGGGCGCGGGGTCGGCGCCGAGATCGAAGATACGGCTCACCCGTTCCACGATGCCCAGAAGCTCTCTCGCCGGCGGGACCTGTACGCGAAGCCTCAGGAAGCTCTCTTCGCGGGCCGGCCGCACCTCGAGCACGCCGGCGGACCCCCCGGCGGCGATCGTCCGCCGATAGCAGTTGCTCGTGACGGCCTCGACACCGGGGATGGCCCGATCGGAGAGGAACCTGATGATCCCCGCCCAGTCGAAAGGAGGCTTGTAAGGGAGCCTCAGAGCGATCTCCCCGCCGGCTCCTGCCGGCAGCTCCTCCGCCCCTTCCCGCCTGAGCTGCCGCGGGCTCCGCCGGAAGGTGTTCCGGATCGCGTGGTTGAACCTCCGGATGCTCGTGAAGCCGGAGCAGCGCGCGACCTCGCCCATCGGAAGGCGCGTCTCGTCGATGAGCCTCCTGGCGAAATGAGCCCTGCGAGTCCGCGCGATCGAAGCGGGGGAGGCGCCGAGGTGCTCCGCGAACAGCCGCCGAAGGTGCCGTGATGTGACACCGAGGCGTCCTGCGAGGGACTCCATTCCATCCCCATCGAGATCCCCTCGCGAAATCAGCCTGAGAGCCCGCGACACGGTTGCCGACGTTCCTGACCAGGCGGCGGTGTGCGGCGATGCGTCGGGGCGGCAGCGCAGGCAGGGACGGAAGCCGGCCTCTTCCGCGGCCGCCGGACAGGAATAGAAGCGGAGGTTGCTGCGGCGCGGCGGCGGGGCCGGGCATCCGGGCCGGCAGTAAACCCCGGTTGTCGTGACGGCGGCGACGAATCGCCCTTCGAAGCGGCGGTCCCGGCTGGAGAAAGCCCTGTAGCAGTTCTCGGCGTCGAGATGCATGACCCATTTATACAACGTCCGGCCGCGGAAGACCGGACGTTTCCGGACATCGTTGTGGACATCGTCGCGGGGGAGTTTGCGCCCGCGTTGTCTGCATCACGAGCGCAACTTGACGCCGCAGGAGCCTGAGGCGAGACTCTCGCCGTGCGGGACGAACCCTCCGGCGGAAGATCAGCGGAGCTGCGCCAAGCCCTTTTCGAGCTGCAGCGGTACCTCTCCGACCGGGTCGCCCCTCTCATGGTCGTTGATTCCATCGAGTTGCTTCTGAGATATCCGCCGCAGCTCGCGGCCGTCGAGATCCAGGCCTGGGTCACGGCGCAGTACCGCGGGCCCTCTCCGCCCGTTCCCGTCTCGGACTATCTCTTCCATGCGCTGAAGAAGATTCACGAGATGGGAGAGTTCAAGCTGATCGCCTATGACCGCCTCGAAAGGTACCTCCGCGAGCTGCAGCAGCTCGTCCTCGAGTACTGTCCGGAAGAGGATCGCGAGCTGCTCAGGACGAATCTCTCGAGGCTCGGTGAATCGGAGACGATCCTTGCCTCTCCCGTCGAGGTTCTCCACCGCCAGGCGGGAGGAATGAAGGAGTCCCCTCTGCGCTCAACACGCGCGGCGGCTCCGGCGTCGGGAACGGGATCGGCCCATCTGGGGGAGGGAATCACTCGCGGATTGCGCCGCTTCGCTCTGCTCGTGGACCGGCTGGAGCGAAGCCGCGAGTCCTCGCTCGAATCGGGCGAGACGCCCCCCGGCAGGAAGGCCGACCTGGGGCCTCAACTTGCGCCTCAACTGCTGACGATGGCTGCCGTTAATTCCCGCTCGAACACCGAGTTCGAGCAGTACCTCGACCGGCTCGGCCAGCTCGGGGTCGGATCACGCATCGATCAGGTCATCCGCGTGCTGGGGGGCGAAGCGGTTCCACGAGATGGTGATGGCCGCCATCGAGCAGTTCAACGAGGGGGCGCTGGCTCAGGCCGTCACGATGTTCGACCTGGCGGAGAGGATCATCTCCGAGAAGAAGATCGACGATGCGCTGGTCAAATCGATCCGCAGGAGCGAACACCGCCTGCTCGATCCACAATGCCTGCGCAAGCTCACGGAGAAGCCGGAAAAGCATCCGCTGCTGCGGAAGGTCCTGAGTTTCTTCCAGGCCCTCACGCCGGAGGGGCTCCTGGACGACCTGGACGGCGAGCCGAGGCGCGACCGCCGCCACCTGCTCCTCGCGCTGCTGGAAGTGCACGGCGCTCCCGCTCGAAGGGCGGCATTCGAGCGGCTGGTGGCCTCCTTCGCCGATCCTGGCGAAGATTCGCAGCGCTTCTACCAGAGGAACCTGATCGCGCTGCTCAGGCGGATCCCCCGTCCGGCCGACGCGCCTCTGGAGCAGGAGCTCGAGGTGCTGATCAAGCTCACCGCGACGAGAAACCTCCCTATTGTCCTCAAGGAGGCCATCCCCACGTTGGGCCAGCTCAAGCACCCTCGAGCGGAGCAGGTGCTGATCTCCCGGCTGCAAGAGTTCGAGGAGATGCTTCTTCGATCCGGACAGGCTCTCCATGCGAGAGAGGAGATCCTCCTTCTGCTCGATCGGACCGCCTCCGCCCTGGCCCGCTTCGGTTCTCCCAGCGCTTGCGCGGCCGTGGTGGAGCATGGGCTGAGGAAGCAGGCGCAGTTGGGAGAAGCGATGGCCCGGCTGGCCGATCTCGGCGGCCAGGACCTCTCCCCTGAGAAGGAGGTCGTCGCGAAGCTCGTGAAGGCCCTCCGGGGAGAGCTGCCATTGAAGGTTCTGGGCCTTGTCTTCCAGAAGAAGCACGAGAACGTCCTGCACCTGATCAGGGCCCTCTCCAGCACGCCCGCCCCCGCGGTGCGCCAGATGTTCGAGGAGATCGTCGAGCGGTTCCCGGGCGAGGAGTTCGCAGCCGCCGCGTCGAAGGCGCTTGCGGGGTTCGGCGCATCGGCCAAGCCTGCGGATGCTCCGGTCACGATCCTGTCGGGGGACCTCGAGCTGTTCGGACTGCCGAATCTCCTCCAGAGCCTCGGGGAATCCCGAGGGAGCGGAGTGCTGACTCTCATGAACCCCGAAGGAGAGACGGTCGGCACCATCACTTTCGAGGCCGGGAAGATCGGCAACTGCCGGGCGGGGACCCGCCGGGGCGAAGAGGCGGTCTATCAACTGTTCGAAACGCCGGTTCCCGGCACCTTCATCATGAAGAGCCGGCGTGAGGGACCGCCGGATGAGGAACCGGAAGGGGAGCCTCGGGAGGTTCTACCGATCGTTCTCGAAGCCATGCGCCGCCACGACGAGTTCCGGCAGGCGCTGGCCCTCGTGCCGGACGATGCGTCGCTGAAGCCGACGGGAAGCAAGCCGACGCGTCCCCCCGATGAGAGCGACCAGAACTTCCTGAGGGCCGTCTGGGCGAAGGCCGCGGCGGGTGGGACTGCTGGGCAACTGGAGCAGGGCGCCGCGGTGGATTCGTACCGCATCCGCCGCCTGCTCGCGCACTGGGTGGAGGAGGGGGCTCTTCAGCTCGCGTCATGATTCTCTCCTGCCGCTCCTGCTCAAAACGCTTCGAACTCCGCGATGAGGCCCTTCCGGCCGAAGGAGTGCGCGCCCGCTGCCCCGGATGTGGGCATGTCTTCATCGCCTTCGCCTCATCCGGTCCTGTGGAACCCCCGCCTCGTCCGGCTGCCACGGCCGCCGGTTCGGAAGGGTCCCCAGTCTCCCGGTCCGTCGGAGATCTCGGTGTCGTTTCCGGGCGGCCGCCGGTCAGCCGGTTCGTTGCGGTCTCCGCCGGTCCTTCTACGGGTGGACAGTCGTGCGATGCGCCTCACGACGGAGCGGCGCGGCCGGGGCGCGAAAGAAGCCCGCGCGTGGCGCCGGGCGCTCTGCAACGCTTGTCTGCGCCTCGCATCCGGAGAGGGAGGTGGAGTTTCTATGCGCCGCGTGCCCGAGGTTCCTCTGCTCCTCCTGCGTGACGGAGGCCCGATACGCAACCGCTGTCGTCAGGCTCTGCCCTGCTTGCGGGGAGCCTTGCCAGCCGCTCGGGAAGGTCCGGAGCATCACCCCTTTCTGGCAGGACATGCCCGGCGTCCTGAAGTACCCCGTCACCGGTTGGGGCCCCGTGATGATGATCTTCTACGCCGCCATTGCCCTGCTCGCAGCGTTGGCGCCCCTCGGGTTCCTGCTGACCTTCTTCCTGCTGACCTACAACATGCTCATCGTGCAGGCCTCGGCTGGCGGGCGGAGAAGTCTTCCCGACTGGCCCGACTTCACGAGCTGGTGGGAGATCATCGGCCGGGGCATCAAGGCGGTCGTCGTGACGGTCGTCTCCCTTCTCCCTCTCATCGCCGTCAACGTCGCCGCCCACTCGATGTCGGGCGGGATGATCCGGGCGCCTGCTTCTTGGCTGGATGTCAGGGCTGCGGCCTCCCTCGGCCTGCCTGTGGTCCTGGCGCAGCTGCTGGCGGCGCTCTTCTTTCTCTTCTACTATCCGATGGCCCTCGGCATCACGTCGGTCTTCAATACCATCGCACCGATCCTCAACCCGGCCCTCGTGCTCAAGGCAGTCGCCAGGATCCCGAAGGAGTACGCGTGGGTGGTCGGGTTCTTCGTCGCCTCGGGGCTCGTGGAGGCCGTCCTGTCCTTCGTGCTGGAGGCCGGGGTGCCGGTGCTCGGCAGGGTCGTGGCATCCATCGGCTGGGCCTATGTGACGTTCGTCCAGATGCACGTGCTGGGCTGGACGCTCTACCAGACCGAGGACCGCCTGAACTGGGACATCGCGATCTGATGCACGTCCAGAGCGGTCCTGGGCTCAACGCGCGGGCGAGGGGGCGGGGAGGGGCAGCGGGGGCCGGCATTCGGGAAACATCTCGGTGAACCGGGGATCGGAGCGGATGGAGGCGAGATCCTCGTCTTCGCAGACTCCGGCGGCCCAGGAGCTGTTCTTCTTGCCGGAAAGAGGAGCAAGGGCCTCGATTGCGGTCTCCGAATCGCCCAGAAGCGCCAATACCTCCGCGCGGAGGAGCGCGAGCCGCTCCGCAGGGAATTCCGGTGCCTTCTCCAATTCGGCCAGGACTCCGCGCGCCTCTTCGCGCCGGCCGAGAAGGGCGAGCGAGAGGCCCAGCTCGTTGGGGAGCAACGTGCTATCGAGCCGTTTCTTGTACTTCGGCAGCGCGGCCCTGTCGGAGGAGGCCACCTCCTCGAGGAGCTGTCTCGCTTCCTCGCGCCTTCCCTCGGCGAGGGCGAGCCGGGCCCTCTCCATCTTCCACCGGTTGCCCTTCCGGAGCCTGCGGGACATCTGGTCGAGGCACCGGCGGGCCTCGTCGAGCCGGCCGTGGCGGCGGAGAAGGGAGGCGGTGAACACCCCTGCCATGTCGGCGTAGGCATCGCTGGAACCGTCCGGCACGAATCCTCTCATTGTCGAGAGCGCTTCATCGGTCCTCCCGAGCCGGTCGTACGAAAAGGCGAGCCAGAGCGCGAAGTTGTAACGGCGGTTCTCGTAGTCCTTGGTCATCCCCCTCCACGAACCGTCCCGCAGCAGCTCGACGACCTCGGCATACCTTCGCTGATCGATGAGAAGCCTGACGAGCGGCTCGAGCCCCGCTGCGCGGTCGTAGCGCATCGCCTCCCGGAACGAAGCGACCGCCTCGTCCGTCCGGCCCTCCTTCTCCAGGAAATACCCCAGGGTCCCGTGCGGCCTCTCCCAGTCGGGAAAGAGAGCGGCCGCCTTTCGGGCGGACTCAATGGCTTCCTCACGTGAACCCTTCCGCCAGAACCCCCAGGCCTCGGAGTTGAGCCGCCCGGCTTCCCTCCATGCGGACAGTCGATGGGGGAAAGCCGGATCGGCGGCCGCCCTTGCTTCCCACGAACGCTGGGCGTCCCGGATATCCTGCTGGCACTGGTTGCAGTAGTCGTACGGAAGCCGCGCTCCAAGGAAACCGACGAACGCGTGGTAGAGAATGCTGCGCAGCTCGGGATGGGTCATGACGCAGTCGGGGTTGCGGCAGTGGTCGGGAAGGTGAAGCTGGGCGTGGGCGGGGTTGCCGACGAGGCCGAGGACATGGCCGAACTCGTGGACGAGCGTCATCGCGTCGATCCGGTCGGCGGTGACCCAGAGGTGCGCGCTCCGACGCACGGGATCCTTGAAGACCGACAGCCCGGTCACGTTCACGATCCGGCCGCCGCGCTCGACGCTCCAGCTCTCGCTCTGGCCGAAGGCTGCTTCACCGGCGGCCGGGCGGGGAGAGTAGAGGACGTACACGACCTCCGTCCGGGTCGCCTCGTCCGGCACGTGGCCGATGTAATGCTGGGCGAGCTCGTTGCGCCCCTCCCCGAGTTCCTTTTCCGCCTCCATCGCCTCTTCCCATCGCTTTCGCGGGATCTCGTCGTCACGCAGGATCCCGATCTCCTTCCCCGCAGGGCAATACTTCCGGGCGACCCTCTCCAGGGCGGCGAGGGCCTTCGGCGCCGGCTCGCACCCCTCCACCCAGTCCACCTCGATCAGCAGCTTTCGGTAGACGAGATTTGTCAGGATGAACGGATTGAGCGGGATCTCCCGCTGCAGAGCCGTCAGCGGTTTCCTGCCGACGCCCGGATAGCGAAGGACGGCCCGGCAGGCGGTCGGAGCGCCGTCCAGAAAAAGCAGCCCGAGGAGCAGGATGGCGACTCGACGCCAGCGCCTGCCGGGGCCTCTGGCGGTCCGGGCGGTTTCATCCTCCATTTTTCGGGGATTCTGGGATCCAGCATTTCCGGATGTCAAATGGCCATTTTCCCCTGTTGCCTCGCTGGACAATTTCGGCTATGCTCCCTCCGTCGTAGCCTTCTCTAGGTCCTCCCCAGACGCTGGCCACGAGTCGTGCATGAAGGTTCGAAGACGCTCTCCGTGCACCTCAATGGGGAATCCGGGCAATGGTGCCCTGAGACGTCTTCTTTGAAAGGACACGCGCAGATGGCACAAGGTATCGTGAAGTGGTTCAACGACTCGAAGGGATTTGGTTTCATCAGCTTGGATGACGGCTCCAAGGACGTGTTCGTGCATCACTCCGCAATCAGCATGCAGGGGTTCAAGACCCTGAAGGAGGGGCAGAGGGTCGAGTTCGAGATCGTGCAGGGCTCGAAGGGCCCGGCAGCGGAAAACGTCCGCCCGGTCTGAAACAAGCCCTGCAGCGAACGGATAGAACGACCTGCCGGGTGCGACGGAACAGTTCCGGTCACTGACTTCATCTGCAGGTCATCAGTGGAGTACCTCATGGCAATACACCCTCGTGCTTTTTCGGTGAACCAACGCATCAATCACAACGTGTTCGGGCTGGGAGCCATCAGAGAGATCGATGAGGTCTACACCGTCATCGACTTCGATGAAGGAAGCCAGAGGAAGTTCCTGACTAGAATGGTCGAGTTGACGCCCAGCTCTGCCCCGGTTCCGCCCCGGCCCGTGTTGGAGCCGTCGAAGAAGAAACGATCAGCCAGGAAGAAGTAGGAGCGAGCGGCCAACAACCGAAGCCGCCCTTCAGGAAGCGTCAGGCTCATCTTCGACCGTTCGAGGAGGTTCTGGCGCTTCCTGTTGCTCTTGTCGATATCCTCCAAGAAATAGCGTTAATCGCACAGGGTTCCATAGTTGTGCCGTCTCGACCGCGGGCCGAGACGAGTCTGAAGAGACGTCCATCCCGGCGCGCAGCGACGCGGGGAGATCTCTCATATCGTTGTAGCGGCGGCGTGACTACCGGCGTGAACCGCCCGGGGTCAGATGGGGGGCCGAGGCGAGGGTAGGTCCGGAGCCGAGGCGGTGGCAGGGTTCAGAAGAGCGGGGCGCGCTCCTGCTGGTCGAAGTGCCAGACGTAGGTCTTGACCCCGAGGTCCACGGGGATCTCGTAGCGGGCGTTGACGATGATCTCCCCGCCGCCGATGATGACTTTCAAGTTTTCATCGGTGATCGGAAGATCGAGCATCCTGGCTTTCTCGAGCAGGTGCTTTTTGAGGGTCTCATCGTCCTTGGTCCAAGCCGTCCTCTGGGCCTCATCCCGCATGTAGTCGGCGAATTGGTAAGCCTTGACCTTCACGGGGATCAGCCTCGCGGCAACGAAAACGGCCGCGACGAGGATGATCAGGGCGAAGATGAAAGCGATCCGGCCTTCTCCCCGCGCCCCGAAGCGTCCGGCTGTTGTTTCCTTCGTTCTTTGGATGTTCATAGGAATGGGGCCGGCCTTCAAGGATCCCTGAAACCCTGGACGAAATATAGTCCCCCGTTTCGATGAGAGTCAAGGAATCCCCCGAACGCGCTGCCAGGAAGCCCCCGCCCGAACGCTACCGGCGCCTGCCGCTATCGGACGTCGCGGACAAGGCGGGGATAGGGGGCGGACA
>QHYA01000048.1:0-5479 GCA_003223995.1 Acidobacteriota bacterium
TAGTCGGATCGTGCGTCGCCGCTTGGCCCCGGGCCTGCTCCTGATCGCAACCGTCGCGATCGCGGTGGGCATCGCGGCCGGGGCCTCGAGGCAGCCGGCGAGGGCTCCTTTCCGCCGCCCCAGCCTGCTGCTGGTCACGCTCGACACCACGCGCGCGGATCATCTTGGCTGCTACGGGGACAGGGAAGCGGCCACTCCACACATCGACGGTCTCGCGAGGGCAGGGTCTCTCTTCAGGGAGGTCGTCTCGCCGGCCCCCCTGACCCTTCCGAGCCATTGCAGCCTGATGACAGGTCTTCCCCCCCGCCGCCATGGCGTGAGAGACAACGCTCTGTTCCACCTCGGTGATGGGATCACGACGCTGGCCTCGCGGCTGGCCTCCGCAGGCTACGACACCGCGGCCTTCGTCTCGGCGGCGGTGCTCGACAGGCGGACCGGAATCGACCAGGGTTTCCGGACTTACGACGACAGGGTGCGTGTGGGCGAGCGCAGAGCCTTCAACTACGAGGAGCGAGCGGCTTCCCAGGTTACCTCTGCCGCACTCGAGCACCTGAAGGGGGCGAGAGCACCTTTCTTCCTTTGGGTCCACTATTACGACCCGCACTTTCCCTATGTCCCTCCGGAGACCTACCGAAGCCGCTTCGCCGGCCGTCTCTACGACGGGGAGATCGCCTTCGTCGACGAGTCCGTCGGTCGGCTGATGGAGGGACTGAAGCAGCGCGGTCTGGAGGAAAACTGCCTCGTGATCGTGGCGGGGGACCATGGCGAGTCTCTGGGAGAGCACGGCGAAAACACGCACGACGTGTTCATCTACCAGGCGACCCAGCGCGTCCCCCTCATCCTGAGGGGACCCCGCGTGCCATCCGGGAGGATCGTCACCGCCAGGGTTGGTCTCGTCGATGTGATGCCCACCGCTGTCGAGCTGCTCGGGCTGCCGCCGCCGAAGCTGCCCGCGGACGCGGGAAGGTCCCTGGTGCCGTTCCTGCGCGTCAGGCGCGGTCTCGCAGGAGACTACGAGATGGAGTCCTGTTTCCCGGCCTACAACTACGGCTGGAGCGCGCTTCACGGGCTGGTGTCGGGCCGGTGGAAATACATCGAGGCGCCGAGACCCGAGCTGTACGACATCGAAAGCGACCCTTCCGAAAAGGACAACCGCATCGCCCTGGAGCCCGCGGTTGCGTCCCGGATGCGGTCCCGCCTCCAGGGGATGCTCGGGCCATCAGGGTCCCTGCCGCGGCCCGACGAGCCGGACGAGGACGCGAACGAGCAGCGCCAGCGTCTCGCCTCGCTCGGATACCTTCCCGGCGCCGCTGGCGGGCCTCCCGGCAAGCTCGCTCTCGATCCGAAGGACGCGATCGGGCTCGTCTCGAAGATCGAAGAAGCCCGCCGGGACCTCCAGCTCGGCACGCCGGCAGACGGGGTCCCCTTGCTCGAGGAGGTGCTGAAGGCCAATCCGCAGAACCTGCCGGCGATGATTGAAGAGCGCGGGGAAAGATCCGGCCGCCAGTGAACTCGCCGCGGAGGCGGAGAAGGAGTTCGACAAAGCGCTGTCGCTGAATCCTCGCAATGCGGAGGCGGTCGTCTCCTACGCCTGGCTGGAGCTGAAGCAGCAGAAGCCGCGCGCCGCCCTGGAGCTCCTCCAGCGGGCGCTGAACGCTGGCGTGGACGATCCTGACCTCGAGCTCGCGTTGGGAACGGTCAAGGCGGCTCTGGAAGATCCGGCGGGAGCGGCCGCGGCGTTCGACCGGTCCCTCGCTCTCAATCCCCGCTCGGCGCAGGCTCACGAGGCGGCGGGTCGCAATGCCTACCAGCGGAAGGACGTCCGCGCAGCGGCCGAGCATTATGAGAAGGCGCTGGGGCTGGAGCCCACGGCGGCGCTCGCGAGAACTCTCGGCTCGATCCGTCTCTACGATCTGCGCGACAGGCAAGGAGCTCTGAAGGCCTACCGCATGGCGCTCGAGCTGGACCCGGCAGGTGAGGACGCCCCTGTCCTCCGGCAACTCATCGCGGAACTGCAGGTGCCTGCCAGTCCCTGAGGAGCGCTTCGAATCTTCAATTTCAACATCACCGGTTCACAGGCCGAGGACCTGATCGTCCATCTCGACCTTCTCAGAGGCTGGTCGTCTCTCGTTCACTCATGCCTTCTTGACAGCGGCGAGAGGCGGTCTTAATCGTCGGGGGCAGCACCAGGCATGGGGCCGGCCTGGGTGTTTCCCCAGCGAAGCAGCTCCTCTGCCACGGTCACGATGAACACGATGAAGAAGAAGATCCTCCCTGTCTCGGGTCCGGCCGGCACCGCCGCCGCGACGACCGGAGAGGGCCAGCCACAGGATGATGGCAAGCTTCTCGACGCCTATTCGAGGGCGGTTGTGGGGGCGGCCAGGAAGGTCAGTCCCTCCGTTGTCAGGATCGACTCGGCGGGAACCGCTGGAGCTCCCCGCGCCCTGCGCCGTGGCCCTCAGCAGCCGCTCGGAAGCGGGTCGGGATTCATCTTCGCGCGGGACGGGTTCATCCTCACCAACAGCCATGTCGTCAGCGGGGCGGAGACCCTCTCGGTCACTCTGGCCGACGGCAGGGGGAGGTTTCCAGCAACCCTGGTGGGAGACGATCCGGAGACGGACCTCGCCGTGCTCAGAGTGGACGCGGACGATCTTGTCGCCGCTCGGCTGGGTGACTCGGGCGCGCTCGTGGTCGGCCAGCTCGTCGTCGCAATCGGGAATCCCTACGGCTTCCAGTGCACCGTGACGGCCGGCGTGGTCAGCGCGCTGGGGCGCTCGTTGAGATCAAGGACGGGACGGCTGATCGACGATGTGATCCAGACCGATGCCCCGCTCAATCCGGGCAACTCGGGAGGCCCGCTTGTCACCTCCCGCGGGGAAGTGGTCGGCGTGAACACGGCGATCATCCTGCCCGGACAGGGAATCAGCTTCGCCATCGCGGCCAACACGGCGAGCTTCGTGGTCGGCCACTTGATGAGGGAAGGAAGGGTTCGCCGCAGCAGGGTTGGAGTCGGGGGGCAGAACGTCCCGATTCCCCCGCGCCTCGCACGACATCACGGGCTGGTGGCGGCAACCGGCGTTCTCGTCCTGTCCGTCGAGCGGGGCAGTCCTGCCGAGAGAGCCGGACTTATGGAAGGGGATGTGATCGTGGGCTTCGACGGCCGTCCCGTGGGGAGCATCGACATGCTCCAAAAAATGCTGACCGATGAACGCGTCGGTGTCGCCTGTCCGGTGGAGATCCTGCGCGGCGCTGAGAAGCTTGTGCTGCCGATCCGGCCGGCGGAAGCGAGGGGATGAGACTGACCGGGCTTGTGCCGCCCCAAGCGCCATCGTCCCGAGCGAGGCGACCCTTTCTGCGGCTTGGCGCAGCGCGTCGCAATGCCGCGGCGGCCGAACGCCGGGAGACGTCGGGGCTGGGCTAGCGTCGCTCTCCGAGGAAGCGGGTGACCTGCAGCTGCGCGTACTGCGCGTTCAACGCATTGAAGTACTCCGGATCGAGCCGCTGGGACTCCAGAAGCGTCTGGCGGGCCTGGGCGTTCTGGCCGCGCACGAGTTCCGCCAGCCCTCGCAGGTAGGTCTGCTCCGCTTGCGCGTGTGGCTCCCCCGGGTCGAACCGTCCGGCGGCCTGGATAAAGAGCCCCGCGGCCTGGCCATTGTTCCCTCGCCCGGCGGCGGAAAGGGCGAGCCGGCAGATCCCCTTTCTCCACTCCTCGGTAGTCAGCGCGACCGCCTGCTGGAGCTGCTCGGGGGTGGCGGCCGCGGAGGCCCCTGGAGGAGCCAGCTTTGCCTGCTCCAGCGTGCGGGCCAGCTCCTGGGCGATCAACACCAGCCCTTCCAAATTGGGGTGGACGTGATCGAGGATCCACTCGCCGCCGACGATCTCGTTCGGAGAATTTGTCTCGAAGGTCCTCTGGACATCGCAGAGGAGAGCCCCGGGCCTCGTGGCGACCCTCCGGACGATCTCGTTGACCCTCGCCGGGGCCCTGTGCCGCAGGCCGTCGTTCTCGACAGCGGACTGAAGCTCGACCTTCGCGCGGTCGATCTGACCCAGCTTGAGCAGCGCGCTGCCGGCGAGGAAAGCAAGGTAGGCATCGCGGGGGACGATTCTTCTCGCTTCCTCGATCGTCTGCAACGCCAAGTCGGGTCTCTGGGAAGCGAGCTGCTCGGCAGCCCTGTTCCGCGCCTGCCGGATGCTCTCCCGTTGCTTCGTGTTCAGCTCGGGCGGAAGGGGTGCGAACAGGGGCTGCACGCTCCTGAGGTTGCAGACCTGCGTGCAGAAGATGATGGGCACCCCTTTTTCCTTCGATAGGGAGATCATTTCCTCCAGGTTCGCCTCGTAGGAAGCGTAGATCGCATCGAGCAAGTCCTGGGGGAGCTTCCCCGAGCGGCCCCCCGAGTACCCGTAACGGCGCTTCTCGGAGGCCTGGAACAGGTTCCTTATCGGCGCCGTGCCGCGCGCCCAGCGCCACAGCAGGCTGTTGTTGTTGAAGAAAGCCTCGCATCGCAGCCCCATCGGGACCGCAGCGGAGCGGTTGAATCCGAAGACGTGGTCGTACTCCTGAGGATAGTCGTAGCGGAGGAACTCGTTGTGCCCGGAGTAAACGATGAAGATGTCCGGGCTGAAGGGGACCGTTTCCTTCATTAGCGCCAGCTCCCTTGCGGAGTCTCCTCCTGTGAAGCCGGCGTTGATGACCTCCACGGGGCGGCCGGGGAGCGCCGCGCGCAGCAGGGCCTGAAGGAGATTCGGGAAGGTCCCCTTGGGGCCGAAGGGGTAGCCGTAAACCGTCGATCCGCCGAAACAGAAGATGCGCAGCCCGCCGGAGGGTTTCTTCAGGGGGAAAGTTACGGGGACCATGCGGATCGGGAGCCTGGGCGTGGGTTCGTATCGGGCGGTCTCGACGATGGCATCGGCTCCTCCGCCGCGCACGACGAAATAGCGTCTCGGCCCCCCCGGACCGTAGAGGCGCAGGGCCGCTTCGGCGATGAGGAGGATAACGACTACAGAGGCGGCGGCGAGAGAAACGTTGATCGCGACCGAGCGCAGGCGCGAGGCCAGCGAGCGCCTGAAATCCTTGGCGGTGGAGGGCTGCGGCTTTGCGGCCCGCGCACTGGAACCGGATGACTTCTTTGATCGCATCGGCGGAGGCGCGATTCTAGCCCGGATCAGGGCACGGACGATCTTCCACGAAACTGGCCCGTGCTTCGGCCCTTCCCTGTTTTTCGCTGTTTCGTAATGGTCGCCAGAACAATCAGGCCGCATGCGCCAGTCATCAGACCGGCACGGCTGCGGACAGCTTCGGGAGGGGAGGATCGCCGGGGTAGAGCACGCGCTCCAGGAAGAGACCGGAGGGCGGGGCGGTCCATTTCGCTGGGGCTCCGCGTCCCGCAGGCAGTGGGCCGCCGCCCAGAAGAGAGCGGAATTCCTGCAGTTTCAGCTCTCCCGTCCCCACCTGGACGAGCGTACCGATCAGGCGTCGCAC
>QHYA01000048.1:5553-12086 GCA_003223995.1 Acidobacteriota bacterium
CCTGCGAGAGATCTGATACAGGTAGCTGCGAGCGGACGCCGAGTGGCGAGCATGAAAGCGCTCCGGTGCCTGTTGCAAGGAGAGCACGTGAATATCCGGAGGGAGCAGGGTATTGACGTCGTCGCGGAAGCGCTGCGGCTCGACGGCGCGCGCCAGCCGCAGGTGCGCCACCTGTGCGAGGGCATGGACGCCGGCGTCGGTACGGCCCGCCCCCATCAACTCGATCGCCTCTTCCGCGGCTTGTTCGATGGCCCGGATCAGCTCTCCGGCCACGGTGCGGGCGTTCTCCTGCTGCTGCCAGCCGCGGTACCGCGTTCCTTCGTACTCGATCGTCAGCCTGTAGGTGGGCAAGCTCCCTCCGGTGCTGCCCCGGACCCTGGACGGCGTGCCATCCCGAACTCAACGCAATCACGAACATCCGGGAGTCGAGTCGAGCGCGTCATCACTCCGAGTGAAGCCGACATGGTATAAGAAAGCCCCCGTGGGCTTCTCCATCCTCGCACGTCCGATCGGCTGGCCCTTCGTTGTCTGCTACGTCGCCTTCATCGTGGGCGAGTTCATTCTCACCCGTCCGACCAGAGGCCGGCCCGACCAGCGCGACCGCGGGACTTTCTACGCATACATGGCGGTGATGGCTGTCTCGTTCTCCTTGAACTTCGGCCTGTACTTCTCCTTGCCACGCTCTGCTGGGGCCTGGCCGCGCGTCGGGGCGGGTTTGGTTCTGGCTCTGGCGGCCGAGAGCCTGCGGGTCGTCGGGAAGCGCCAGCTCGGCCGGTTCTTCACGATGACGGTCACGATCCAGCAGGGGCACCGGCTGATCCAGCAGGGGCTCTATTCCCGGATGCGCCATCCTCTCTACGGCGCCCTCGCGCTGTTCTTCCTTGCCTGGCCCCTGACGATCCCCTCCGCGAAGGGAGCGATTCTCGGCCTGTTCGCCGGATGCGGCATCCTGCTCGTCACGCTCTGGCGGATCTCGGTCGAGGAGGAGGCTCTCTCGTCCGCATTCGGCCAGGAGTGGGAGAGCTACGCGCGGCGAACCTGGCGTTTGCTTCCATGGGTTTACTAGACGTCGGCGGGCGCTGGACTAGAATTGACGCTGGGCGGCCGCCCGAGGGGGAGGGCCGCCACAGGGGTCGGAGGTTGACCATCATCTAGCAGGGACTATATTGCCCTTGAGAGAAGCGACTGCTGCTTTTTTCTGGGGACACCACCATGGAACTCGTAGAGCCTGGAGCCCCTCGCGCCCTGGTCGTGGACGACGAACCGGAGATCGCCGAGCTCGTCTCGCGCGCGCTCGAGGGCGAAGGATATGAAGTTTCCACTGCCAGGTCCGCCTCGGAAGCGTTCGACAAGCTGCGCCGGGAAAGCTTCGGCCTGCTGGTGCTCGATGTCATGCTTCCAGACATGGATGGGATCATGGTCCACAGCAGGCTGAAGGCCCTCGATCCCGAACTGGCAAACCGAACCATCTTCATCTCCGCATGGGCCAAGGCCCCGGAAGTACGAGAGTATCTCGACACGGTCGGAAGCTTCCTGCCCAAGCCATTCTCCATCGGCGACCTGGTGCGCCTCGCAAGATCGTTGAACTGATCCTTCTGGCTTCGGCCGCCGTCTCCTTGCGGGTCACTGCCGTCTGTCGCCGTATCGGGAATTCGACTTTCACCCGGTTTCGGGCGTTAAATGGAAAGGGAGATGCTCGAAGCCTCGACGGAAGCGCTCGAGGTGGCGCCGGCCGTCCAGGGGCGGGGCCTGCTTCCCGAGGAGAAGAACTCATGATCCGATCGGATGAAACCAAGAGATGCTTTACGTCTCTGGGCCTCGTCCTGGCGACGATGCTTGTCTTTCTGATTCCCACCGCCGCCACGGCCCAGCAGAACGACGATGACGACGAGGACGCCCCGAAAGCGGCCGCGGGCCAGGCCTGGCTGGGCCTCGGCCTGGAGGAGGGGAAGGGGGAGGACGAGGGGGTGCGCGTGGCGCAGGTTTTCAGGGGTAGCCCCGCACAAGAGGCGGGCCTGCGAGCGGGAGACCGCATCCTCTCGATCAACGGAAAAGAGGTCACCGACGTGGCGTCGCTGACCGGCGAGGTGCGGAGCCACAGACCGGGGGAAGAGGTGACGATCGAGGTGCTGCGGAACGGCGAGCAGAAGTCGTTCCAGGCCGTCCTGGGAGAACGGAAGAGCGGCGAGCCCCCGGAAAAGGGGAGCGGCCAGATTCCTGATCTGGGCCAGCTCGGAAGGGACCTCGGCAAGTCCCTCTCGCGGCTGGAAAAGGAAGTAGAGATACTCCCGGTCCCGCCCTCGGTCTGGATCGGCATCTCGATGCAGGACCTGACACCGGAGCTGCGCAGGCATTTCGGCGCTGCCGAGGACCGGGGAGTCATGATCGCCCAAGTGAAGCCGGGCAGCCCCGCGGAGACGGCGGGAGTCAAGGTCGGCGACGTCCTTACGATGGTGGAGGACAAGCCGGTCGGATCGCCGCTGGACGTGGCTGGCGCGCTCCGGGACAAGAAACCGGGGGACCAGGTGGAGTTGAAGGTCGTTCGCGCCGGCCGTCCGAGGAGCCTGCTCGTTGAGCTGGCCGAGCGGCCGGGGCCCGGAGCGAGGCGACTGTTGCGGCCTCAGAGACAGCGCAGCGGAGTTGCAGGCGGCGTGGTCGGAGGGGCTCCAGGCGGCGTGGTCGGAGGGGAGTCCTCGGAACCGTCCGGTGCCATCAGGGGGACGGTGGAGCCGGGGCCGCTCTCCGGAGCCGAGATGAGGCGGCAGAGCCAGGAGCTGGCACGGCGGATGGAGGCCCTGCAAGATGAGCTGGACAACCTGCGCCAGAAGCTGGAGAAGCTCGAGGCGCAGATGAGGCAGAGAAGGTCAGTCGGCCAGGATCAGGACGAGCCGGGCGAAGACGATCGCTGAGCGGGATCGAGAGCGGGGAACACCTCGAGCAGCTCCTCGAAGCGTGACAGGAGAAGGTCCGGACGCGCCTTCTCAAGTTCCTCTCGGGACTGCCCGCCCGAGGCGATGACGTAGACCGGCAAGCCGGCTCTTCGGGCCGTTTCCACGTCGATGAGCATGTCACCCACGTAGGCGGATTCGTCAGGATGGCTCCGCAGCTCGGCCAGCGCGCCGTGGATCATCTCCGGGTGCGGCTTCGGGTGTGTGACCATCTCCGGCCCGTAGATCGCACCGAACGTGCTGGCGAGACCGAGGGCGATGAGGATCTCGCGCGTGAAGTAGGCGGGCTTGTTCGACGTGACACCCATCGCATAGCCTCGCCCGGCTAAAGTCTCGATCGTGGACGCCACTCCTGGCAGCAGGCGGGTTCCCTCCCGAAAGATCCTCCGGTAGCAGTCGCGGAAGATCCTGACCCCTTCCTCGACCCGATCGGCGCCGACGTTGTCCCCGATCAACGCCTCGAGCCCCCGGCCCACCTCGCGCCTCACCTCGGCTTCGCTCTTCGACGGCAGGCCGAAGGCCGAGCGCACCTCGTTGAGGCTTTCCGTGATCGGCAGGTAGGAATCGACCAGAGTCCCGTCGAGGTCGAAGAGGATCGTCCGGATCATCGAATCAGCGAAGGTGCACGGCCAAAGCGAGAGCGTTTCGCCAAAAAAAGAGGGTCATTGTAGCATTGGGCTCATGGAAGGCCGCTACAGCAGGCAGATCCTCTTCCAAGGGATCGGCGAGGAGGGTCAGCGGAGGCTCGGCGCCTCTTCGGCCCTGTTGATCGGCTGCGGCGCCCTCGGCTCGCTGACCGCGGAGCTGCTCGTCCGCGCCGGAGTGGGGAGGCTGCGCATCGCGGACCGGGACTTCGTCGAGCCGTCGAATCTCCAGAGGCAGGTTCTCTTCGACGAGCAGGACGCCATGTCCGCCCTGCCCAAAGCGGCCGCGGCAGAGGCGAAGCTGCGCTCGATCAACTCCGATGTCGCCGTCGAGGGGATCGTCGCGGACGTCACGCCGAGAAACATCGCCGCGCTGGGCTCAGGCTGCGACGTGATCCTCGACGGGTCCGACAACTTCGAGCTGCGCTACCTGGTCAACGACTTCTCGGTGAAGGAAGGCATTCCCTGGATCTACGCCGCAGCCGTGGGGGCCTATGGGCTGACGATGAACATCCTTCCCGGAGAGACAGCCTGCCTGCGCTGCGTCTTCGAGCAAGCGCCGCCGCCGGGAAGCGCGCCCACCTGCGACACGGCCGGGGTCCTGGGATCTGTGGTTGGGGTGATCGCGTCCCTTCAATCGGCCGAAGCCCTGAAGCTGCTGTCAGGCCGCCGGGAGAAGCTGAGCAGGCAGATCGTCTCCGTGGATGTGTGGGAGGGGAGCATCGACCGGCTGCACACGGGCCGGCGCTCTGCGGAGTGTCCGGCCTGCGGTCTGGGAAGGTTCGAGCACCTGGAGGGGAGCGGTGTGTCGAGCACGACCCGGCTGTGCGGGCGCGATTCCGTGCAGGTCATGCCGGCTGGCCGGACGTCGATCGATCTCGATGCGCTTGCGGGAAAGCTGAGGGGGCTGGGAGAGGTCACTGTGAACCGCTTCCTCGTGCGGGCACGTATCGGAGACAACCAGCTCACCGTGTTCTCCGACGGGCGGGCCATCGTCGGCGGGACGACCGATGCGGCGGCGGCCCGGACCCTTTACGCTCGCTATGTCGGCGCTTGAGCCGGCCCTCATGATCTACCTCGACAACGCCGCGACCTCCTTCCCGAAGCCCGAGGCGGTGTACCGGATGCTGGACCACTATCTCCGCGAGGTCGGCGCCAATCCGGGCCGCTCCGGCCATCGCCGCGCCGTCGAGGCCGAGCGGCTGATCGGCGAGGCGCGCCGGGCCCTCGCCTCGCTGCTGGGGGTCTCCGACCCGGACCGGATCATCTTCGGCCACAACGCGACCGATGGTCTGAACATCGCGCTGAAGGGCTTCCTTCGGCCAGGTGATCACGTCGTGACCTCGGACCTCGAGCACAACTCCATCACAAGGCCTCTGACGGGCCTGGAGAAGAAGGGGTGGATCACCGTCAGCCGCATCGCCTCTCGCGCGGGCTTCATCGAGCCGGCGGAGGTGCGCTCCGCCCTCGGGCCGCAGACGAGGCTGGTTGCGGTGACTCACGGGTCGAACGTCTTCGGCACGATCCAGCCCATCGGGGAGATCGCCGAGGTCGCCCACGCGGGCGGCGCTCGTATCCTGGTCGATGCGGCGCAGACGGCGGGGGTCGCGCCGCTCGACATCGAGGCGATGGGACTCGACATGGTTGCCTTCACGGGCCACAAGTCCCTGCTGGGGCCGATGGGGACGGGAGGGCTGGCGCTGCTTCCGGGTGTCGACCCGGAGCCATGGCGGGAGGGAGGAACGGGGACGGACTCCTCGAATCCGCTCCATCCGCGAAACTATCCGGCAAAGCTGGAGGGAGGCACCCCGAATGCAGCGGGGATCGCGGCCCTGGCGGAAGGGGCCCGCTACGTCGCCCGGAGAACTCCCGAGGCGGTCCGCCGGCACGAGGTCTCGCTCGCCGCCCTGCTGCGGGAGCTTGTCGCCGGCGACGAGCGGTTCACGCTGCACGGCGGCGGGGACCCCTCCCGGGAGCTGGGGATCGTTTCCTTCACGGTCCGTGGCTACTCTCCCAACGAGTTCGCCGCCGCCCTCGACGAGGCCTATGACATCGCCGTTCGTCCGGGGCTGCACTGCGCCCCCGGCGCCCACCGCAGCCTCGGCACGTGGCCCGACGGGACCGTGCGCGTCAGCACGGGTCCGTTCACGACCGAGGAGGAGATCCGCGACGCCGTGCGCGCGATGCGCGAAATCGCCGCCGCGGCGGCCTGAGACGGACCTCGCGCCTCGCGATCCTTGGAGGAAGCCGTGGCGTCACCATTCAAGATGAGGCCGCTCGACAAGGCAAGGCGGCAGAAGGCTCGCCGGCATGAGCTCTTTCGCGTCGAAGAGGTCCCCAGGTTCGAATGGTCCTCCGGCAAGAAATTCGGCGGAGTCTTCCGCAAGCTGGGCGAGTTCGGCGGCCGCAAGCGAATCGGTGTCCACCTGGAAGAGATCCCCCCGGGCCGATGGAACAGCACGTTCCATTGGCACACCCACGAGGAGGAGCATTTCTGGATTCTGGAAGGGAAGGGGATCTTCCGCATCGGAAGTCGCCGTCACAGAATCCGCGGAGGTGAGTACGTCGTCTTCCCTCCCGCCGGACGGGTGGGCCACGCGATCCTGAACACCGGGCGCAAGCCACTCCGGTATCTCGTCATCGGCACGCGCGAGACGGGCGACGTGTGCGTCTATCCCGACTCGAAGAAGATCGCGATCAGTCCACTCCACGAAGTCGGGCGCTTTCAGAAGACGGACTACTGGAGCGGGGAGGTGTGATCGTTGCGGGCCTGCGAGACTTTCCGCACTGATCTTGCCCCATCTGCCAGCTTCGCATTCTGCCGACGGATCTCATAGACTCAGACCAGCCAAACGACACCCTCTTGATCCTCTTTGATCCTCCACAGCGGCAAATCCCTTCCGCGCATCGAGACCTGTGTCCCTCAGCGGGTTGTCGAGCA
>QHYA01000172.1 GCA_003223995.1 Acidobacteriota bacterium
GCCGCAGCCCCGCGCCCGGCGAGGGGCGGTAAGGAGAGAACGCCCGAGATCAGGAAGCGCGCGTCTCCGATCGCTCCCGCCGCTCCTCCGATTGCGACGTCACCTGCGCCCTCCACAGCCACGGCGCGCGCCTGCTCGAGGATCACCTGGCCCACGCCGAGCAGCGCGGCCATCACGCCGATCCCGAAGCCGAAGCCGCAGGAAAGCACGGCGCTTCGCACCGGCCGGGACGCGAGCGATCGGACGACGAGCCGCAGCGTCACCGCTGCCTCCGGATCAAGCCGCTCACGCCGCCTCCTGCGGCCGGGACCACCCTCAAGCTCCCTCTTCCCGTGCGACGATCGACGAGGCAGGAGACTCCATGATGAGACGGCCGCTTCTCATCGGAAGCACGCGCCGCGCGCGGTTCGCGAGAATCGGGTTGTGCGTGACGACGACGAGCGTCGTGCCGTCCCGGTTCACCCGATCGAACAGCTCCACGATCTGCTCGCCCGTCGCCTCGTCCAGCTCGCCGGTCGGTTCATCGGCGAGCAGCAGCAGCGGGCGGTTCGCGAGCGCCCGCGCGATGGCCACGCGCTGCATCTCGCCGCCCGAAAGCTGTGAAGGCTTGTGACCCGCGCGGTCGGCCAGGCCGACGTAATCCAGAAGCTCTCTCGTGCGTGCGCGGCGCGCGGTCTTCGGCGCCCCCGCCTCGCTCTGGGGCAGCTCGACGTTCTCCCAGGCCGTCAGCATCGGCAGCAGGAAGAACCGCTGGAACACGAAGCCGATCTTCGTGAGCCGGATGCGGCTGCGCTCGAAGTCGCTCAGGCGCGACGCGTCGCGGCCTTCGATGGCGAGAGAACCCTCCGTCGGCGTATCCACGCATCCGAGAAGGTGCAGCAGCGTGGACTTGCCGCACCCCGAAGGGCCCGTGATGGCGATGGACTCGCCGGAATCGTCGCGGAGGGAAACGCCGCGCAGGGCGACGACGGGTCCAGCGGGCATCGGAAAGACCTTCGTCAGCCCCGCTGCCTCGACGATGGGCGGCGCCGCGCCGGCCCCGGCGGTCGGGCGACGTCCGTCGTCGGGCGTGTTCGGCGGATTCAAGAGACCACCTCCTGCCGGAGAGTGGCCGCGATTGGAAGGCGCGCGGCGAGATAGACGGGATAGGCGGCGGCGAGAAGGCCGGTGAAGGCCAGAAGGGTCGCGTGGAGCATGAAGACCCTCGGCTCGAAGACGAAGAAGTGGAGCCGCACGGGAAGACCGGGCATTGTCCGGAGGATCGTGTCGAGCCAGCGCGCCAGAACAGCCCCGATCGGAAGCGACAGGATCCCTCCGGCGCCGACGAGAAGAAGGGACTCGCAAAAAAGATCGGTCACGATCCTCCGTCGGGAGAATCCGAGCGCTCGCAGGGCGGCGACCTCTCCGAAGCGCTGGTTCACCGAGACGGTCAGCAGCGTCGCCACCAGCAGGAAGGCGAAGAAGAGCGTGATCGAGGACAGCACGAAGGAGATCTGCCGGAAGTAGGAGAAGTCGGTCCGGCTGAAGCGGGAGACGAGCTGCTCGTTCGAGAAGGCGTGAAGATCGGGCCGCAGGCCCTGGATCGCCGCGACGGCGGCCGCCGCGCCGTGTTTCTTCCGCGAGGCGACGAGAATGAGGTCGGCCTCGTCCTCGTCCGTTCCGCCGCGCGCCAAACGGAGAGCGGAGAGCGTCGTGACGGCGGTGGCCTCTTCCGTCGATTCGAACGCGAACTCGCCGATCCCCATGACGCGAAATTCCACGGCGGGGATCGCGGATGCGCCCCCGTCCACAGCCGCGCGGAGTCGCAGTCGCGATCCCGGCTCGAGGCCGAGAGCCTTCGCGAGGTTCTTCGAGACGACGATTTCGGGCGCGCGAGCTTCCACCGGCGGGAGGCCCCCTCCATCCTTCTGGCCACGGGAGAGGTTCCGGCCGCTCATGATCCTCCATGCGCCGCGCCCTCGCGGCTCGCATCCGACCAAGATGATCGCGATCTCCGGCCGACCCGCGGATGCGGTGAAGGCGCGGCCGATACGCATCGGGACGACCTCTTCGACCTCCGGCAGCGCGCGGATCGCCCGCGCCGCTTCTGTCGCGTGCTCGACCGGCGGCCCGAGCGTCGGGAGCGACTCGGAGGCCATGACGCGCACGTCGAAGCCGACGCTGTCCAGCAGGTCCTTGAAGGAGACCAGGAGGCCGCGTGACAGAAGCAACATGTTGAAGAGCAGGGCGCCCACCGCCGCTACTCCGCAGACGCCGAGGGCCGCGTGCACCGGCTCGCGCGAGAGGCTCCGCCAGGCCAGGCCGAGAGGGGTCACCGCCGGAGAAGCGCCACGATGTCGCGGCGCAGAAGCGTCCAGGAGGCGACGAGGCCCGCGAGGACGCCGAGAGGAACGGCGAAGACGATGCAGCGCGCCGCGATCGGCGCTGTGACGCGCACGAAGACGAGCGCCGTGTCGTAGCGCCACTGGAAGAAGCGGTTCACGATCCCCTGCGTGGCCGTGGCGAAGAGAACTCCGAAGACCGCCCCCGCGACGGCTATGAACAACCCCTCGACGAGGACCTCCAGCAGGATTCCCCTGCGCGTGAATCCGATGAGCCGCAGGATCCCCACCGTCTCACGGCGCTCGTCGGCCCTCATGGCCATCAGCGCGAGCAGGAACGCCGTGCTTCCGATCACGGTGACGATCGCGATGGCCAGGTGAAAGCGCTCGAGAACCACGAAGGGATCGGCCTCGTCGGGAGGAGGCGCCGTGGGGGTGGCGATGAGACCGGGCATGCGGGAGATCAGATCGGAAGAGAACTTCGCTGCGTCCTTGCGGTCATGGAGCGCCACGTTGACCGAGGCTACGGACTCGCTCGCGAGAGGATCGGAAGGATCGGCCATCAGCGCGATGAGATCGGGCAGGTGGAGGCGAGCCTCCAGCCGTTTCGAGCCGAGCCTCATCGGATCGGGCCTGGGCTCGTAGGAGCCGACGATCCGGAAGGGAGCAGGGCGGGCGCCGCGGGGGTCCGCGGAGAACAGGACGACCTCGCCGACTGCGAGGCCGCTCTCCTCCAGAAGCTGGCGCGAGACGAGGACGCCGGGAGGATCGGAGGGGGAAGAGGCCGCGAGTTGCGCGCTGATATCGGCTGCAGGGCCGCGAGCCTCGTTCGCTGCCGCCGGAACGACGGGCGACGCGGCCAGGGATAGAACCGCGAAGGCTGCGCAGGGCGGAAGGGCTGTGAGGCCGAACAGGGCGAGTGCAGACCGGATCGACATCGGCTGATTCTAGGGGATCGAGAGCCCAAGTACCGACTGACCGGCTGCTTTTTGCTTGATCATTCATGGAGAACGCATTAGCTTAGGACGGCGCGGAAGCGCGGAGAGTGCGCCGAAGCCGGGAGCGGTGGAGCCAGCGAAGGCCGCTCGGACGAGGTGATCGATCACGATGGCGCGCCGATTCTTGCTGGCATTTCTTCTGATCTCCTCGATATCGCTCGCCGCCCGGCCGGGGGTGATGCCGGACGGCGATCTCTCCCAGGATCCCGAGGCTCGCGGCTTCGCCGAGATGATGTTCGGCCAGGGGAGGCTGGCCTGGGAAGACGGGGACATGGCGGGGGCCCTCGGTCAGTTCGAGCGGGCGGCCGCGACATGGCCCGCTGACGCGACCTACATCTATTACGCGGGGCTCGTCCAGATCCGAATGGGACACCCGGATCGGGCGGTCGGGATGATCTCCAAAGCCCTGCCTCCAGCCACGAGCCGCATCGCCGAGTGGCGCATCCGATCCGATCTCGGCGCGGCCCACTACATGAACGGGCAGCCCGCCGAGGCGGAAAAGGAGCTGCGGGCCGCCGCGAGCCTCGAACCGGCGGACGGCATCACGCATTTCTATCTCGGCCTGGCTCTGCTCGATCTGGACCGACCAGCCGAGGCCGCAAAGGAGTTCGCGGCGGCAGGGAGGGCCGACCAGAGGCTCGCTGCCGATTCTCGCTATTACTCGGGAGTGGCGGCCCTCCGGCAGGGCGATGCGGTCGCGGCGAGGACGGATTTCGAACAGGTCATCTCCGCCGAAACGACAGCAGGCACTCCCGGTCACGGGCCGGGATCATCCGATCGGGCGATCGAGGGGGTTTCGGCCGAAAGACCCGCACCGGATCTGGTGGAGAAATCGCGCGACTTTCTCGGCCGCTCGACGGCAGGCGCCGCGCGACCGCCGGCAGTGGAGCTGCGATTGACGCTGGCCTGGGAATACGACAGCAACCCGGCAATCGTCAGCGAGGACATCAAGCCGTTTCTGTCCCCCTCCGAGCCCTCCGGCAACGATGATCGGCTCGCCCTGGCGCTGCGCGCCGAATGGCACCCCTTCTACGACTGGCATGGGCTCTCGGGGGGGCTGCTGTTCAACGGTTACCGCTCGGGATACAACGATCTCAAGGCGCTCAATCAGTCGACCCCGCAAGGGCTCGTTCAGCTCGCCTGGGGACACGACGCACGCGGCTATGTCAACGGACCGCTTGGATACGTTCGCGTGCCCGCCATCGACAACTCGCCGGTCGCGGTCGTCTTTCAGGGTGGAAGCTCCTACACATGGCTCGACGGCAAGTCCTTCGGCCGCTCGCATGTCGCCGCCCTCGGCGCGGCGGTTCCTTGGGGGTCCGTGACAGCGACCCAGCTCGATCTCGTTTACGAGGACCGGACCTATTTCGGCGACCTGGAGGGACGGTCCAACGAGGCGCTCACCGCGCGGCTGTCCGAGTACCTCTATCTCGGGCGGCCGGAAAGGTATCTGCGTGCCGGCTACAGCTACGCGGACGAGGACGCGGATGGGACTGTCGTCTCCGGCCGCCTCGAGAGGCGGGCGTACGACGAGAACGAGAAGGGGTGGTTCGTCGATGCGTCCCTGCCCCTGCCCAAGGGCCTGGGGCTTTTCCTCGAAGGGTCGCGGTCGAAGATCAGATATGACGTTCCTTTCCCGGTGACGAGTTTCTTCTCGTTGCCGCGCAAGGACAGGCAATGGAAGGCCGCCGCAACCCTCGTCGCTCCAATCGGGGCACATCTGTATCTGACCGGCCGCTATGCGCGGCAGCGGCGCGATTCAGAGATCGAGCCTCTTGGTTACGCGCGCCGGATCACGTCGTTCGGCGTGACCTGGCACTGGTGAGGAGGCCGGCATGAAAGGGATTCGGATGGGAAGGAAGTGTCGCCGCAGCCCCTGGCCGCCCTTCGCTGTGTCCATGCTCCTGACCGTGCTCCTCCTCTCTTCCCCCGCGGCCGCCCAGGACGTGGGACGCTTCTCGATCGTCACCAACCAGGTGACGAGCCTCAAGCCTGGAGCCAAGGAGCCCGTCCCGGCCAGTGTCGGGTCGCTCATCGTGCTCGACGAGCAGGAGAGGACCGGCGAATCCTCGGCCGCCCAGATGATGTTCGGAGAAGGGGCCACGATCTCCATCGGCGCTGCGACGGCGTTTTCCGTGACGAGGCAGGCGGTGGAAGAGGCGACCGGGGCCGGCGCTTCGAGCATCGACCTCTTGCTGGGCAGGATCCGCGTCTTCGTATCCCGCTTCTGGACAGGCAGGTCGGAGGTTCAGGTCAGCACGCCGACGGCTGTCGTGGGAATCAAGGGCTCCGAAGCCGTGATCGAGGTCCTCGAGGACGGCACGACGAGGGTCACGTTCCTGCGCGGCAGCGGCCGTGTGAGACCGAGACGGGGCGGTGCCTGGCGCGACATCGCCGGCGGCCAGCAGCTCGTCATCCGTCCCGAGACCGGCGAGATGCCTCTTCCCGGCGCGATCGGCCCGGGCCAGGAAGAGGATCTGGTCGCGAAGACCCGCCCGATCCCTGACGTGGCGCGGGACAATCCCCAGGGCCGTCCGGGCGGCCGCTACGGCGCGACTGGATTCGCGATCGCCGGTTCCTCGAAGGGGAAGGCCATTCAAACGAACGCGCCGGCCAGCGGGGGTCCGACGTTTGCGAACCCCGCCTACGTCGGAGTCTTCCCGGACACGCCGCTGCCGCAATCCAGGCAGGGAGTCAAGGGACAGTTGGTCCCCTGATCAAACGGAACGCTGTCGTTACCCTGCTGCTGGGCCTGCTGGCGGCGCTGGTCCTGCTGCCGCTCTTTCGCTCTCCTCTCCTCCATGGCATCGAACTGAAGACCCTCGACGCCCGGATGCGCTGGCGGGGAACCGCCGAGGCGGCACCGGAGATCGTCGTGGTCGCGATCGACGCGCGCAGCGTCGATGCCCTGGGCCAATGGCCTTGGCCCAGAGCCGTGCTGGCTGACCTGATCCGGAGGATCCACTCGGACGGAGCGCGAGTCATCGCTCTCGACATCCTGTTCAGCGAACCGGAAAGAGGCTGCCGGATCGCGGGCGCGGAGAGTGCGCCAGGTGGGCGTGGGGCGTGGGATGCGAGGGCGGGCGCCGGTCAGGAGCGAGGCGCTGAGCGCGGCGCCGGGGGTGAACAGGTTGCCGTGACACCTCCGGGAGGCTTCCCTGCGGTTCCGGACTACCCGGGAGTCGAGACCAACATCGATTCTCTCGCCGCGGCCACGCCTCATGCCGGCCACTTCGTCATCCGCCCCGACGTGGATGGAACGGTGCGCTGGTACTCGCTCGTCCTGCGTCATCGAGGCGAGTTCTATCCTTCCCTCGCGCTGCGGGCCAGCTCCGCATTTCTAGGGGGAGCGCCGATCTCGCTGCACCCCTACGAGGGGAACCTTCCACAGATTCGTCTGGGCGAGTTGCAGGTGCCGGCCTCCGAGAGGGGCGAGCTGCTCGTCAACTTCCGCGGCCGGTATGAAAGGACCTTTCCATACATCTCCGCGGTGGACCTGCTGGATGGTCGCGTTCCGGCTGGGGCGCTTCGGGACCGGCTGGTCTTTCTCGGAGCGACGGAGACGGGCATCGGCGATCTCCGCACGACACCCATGGATCTCGCTGCGCCCGGGGTGGAGGTGCACGCCACGGTGGCGGACAATCTGATCCACGCCCGTTTCGTGCGATCGACGGCCGTCCAGACTCTTCAGGGGATCCTGGCGATGTTCCTCCTAGGTCCGGTGGCGGCCCTCATCGCCGGCGCCTCGCGCCGTCCCGCGGCCGGAGCGGCCGGTGCGATCCTTCTGCTGGCCGCCTACGCGGGGATCGCCCAGACCTCCTTCTCGCGCGGCAACGTTCACCTGCCGGCCGTGCTCCCGCTGGCCGCCGGCGCGCTGGCGTATGCAGCCTCGACGGTGCACCGCAACGTCTTCGTGGAGGCGAAGGCCCGGCTGATCCGGAAGACGTTCCAGCAGTATGTCTCCGTCCCCGTCGTGGAGGAGATGCTGCGCGACCCTGACAAGGTGCGCCTGGGCGGCGAGCGGCGGGTGCTCACCGTGTTGTTCTCCGACATCCGCGGATTCACCTCCATGTCGGAGAGGCTCGAGCCGGAGCGGGTCGTCGCGCTGCTGAACGACTACCTGACCCCCATGACGCGGGTCATCATCGACGCTGGGGGCACGCTCGACAAGTACATGGGTGATGCGATCATGGCTCTCTTCGGGGCGCCCGTGCAGCAGGCCGACCATGCCGCTCGCGCCTGCGCGGCGGCGCTTGCCATGCGCGGGGTGCTGGCC
>QHYA01000173.1 GCA_003223995.1 Acidobacteriota bacterium
GAGACGGGCCGGGACCTCCACCCGAACGTCCCGGCCCGGAACAACCGTGAATCCGATCATCGACCGACAGCCGAACGCACCTTCTAAGCGGCCTTGATCTCGATTCTCTTGGCCTTCGCCGTTTCGGCCTTCGGCAGCACGAGCTCGAGAACACCGTCCTTGTAGCTCGCCCGGATCTTCGGAACGTCGACCGTCGTCGGTAGAGCGAAGGTACGGGTGAAGCTGCCGTAGAAGCGCTCGCCCCGATGGTAATCCTCGTTCTTGACGTCCTCCTCGCGCGTCCGCTCGCCGCTGAGCGTGAGGATGCCGTTCTCGACGTGGACGTCGATGTCCTTCTCCCTCATGCCGGGCAGCTCCGCCTTGAGCACGAGGCACTCTTCCTTCTCGAAAATGTCCACCGCCGGCGCCCAAGCTCCCCAGGTGGCCTCATCGCCGCCCGTCTGGCGGGACATGTCCCCGAAGAGCCGGTTGATCCTGTCCTGCATGCCGGTGATACCCCTGAATGGATCGAAGCGTACGAGTGTCATTTTGTCCACCTCCTGGATTCTCTTATCCTTCACGAGTGTTCTTTAAGATCGCAGATGGAGCGTGTCAAGCAGTCGAACGCCGCGCAGCGGCGTGTCGGGAGATTGAAGGTGGCGCACCTGGGAAGCGGGAGCCTGATTCCGAGGAGCCCCTAAGGCCGGACGGTACACGAGTCCAGCTCTCGGCGCGCACGATCGAGGCCTGGTACCACGCCTACCGCTGCGGTGGCTTCCAGGCCCTGTTTCCCCGCGACCGCGGGGATCGTGGCAGGAGCCGGGCGATCGGCGCCGAGATCGCCGAGCACATCCTGCGCGCCAAGCGCGAGCGGCCCCGGCGCTCCATCTGCCGGATCGGAGCGGCTCGGTGGGTGGGAGAATGATCCGTCGAGGCCACGAGAACGGCCCCGAATGCCGGTGCGTAGCCGTGGGCCAACCGGATCACCCTCGACAGGCTCGTGGATCCAGCGCGAGCCCTCGGCCGCCTCCGCCGCCGCCTCGAAACAAGGTGCCGCGCCACGACGCTGCAGCCTTTAGCCCAGAAAAGCTCCATCACCGGTCACATCCGGCCGGGGCCGGCGAGTTGGACGATGCTCATCTACAAAACATCCGGAGGGGGGATGAACTTCCAGGTCTATGACGGCGATGGCGTGCCACCCGGTCCTCCCGGCCTTGGCGTCCTCGAATGCCCCGGACCGCCAGGACCGGGGACGCAGGACAATGTGGACGCCTTCGACGACCTCGTGTCCCCGCTGTTGCCGAGCGGCCGGCGTGGAGAGCCTACTTCACCTGATGGACGGGCATCTCGGTCGAGAGCATCTCGACGCGGATCGGTTCGATCGCGGGGATCGCGGCCTTCCCTGGATTGGATTGTGAGGGATTCGTTTTCACACTCGTGTGTGTCTTGTAGTCTTTCTCCCTGCCTCCGGACAAGAGCGGTTAGATTCAGCAACTCGCGACGTGTCGGAGCGTCCCGATTCGCTTCAAGATGATAACGTCGCCATCGCCCACGACGACAAGTTAGGCGCCGGTCTCGAGGCCAAGCGCTTTCCGGGCGTCCTCAGGGATCACTACTTGCCCCTTCGAGGACAGGGGGGCTCGTGGCGACCGCTCGGCGAATGGTGGGACACTGGCTGGCACGTCCTCAGGTCGGCGGCCGGCATCCCGGACCGATGCGTGCTCTTTTCTGTTACTCTCACCCCATGCCATTTTCACGCTTTTCACTGAGTCACGAACTCCTGAAGGCTGTCCGGGAGCTCGGGTTTCAAAGGCCGACGCCCATCCAGGAACAGGCGATGCCTCCCGCGCTCGAGGGACGGGACATCCTCGCCTGCGCATCAACCGGAAGCGGCAAGACCGCCGCATTCCTGCTGCCTATTCTTCAAATGCTCATCGGAAAGCCCAGAGGCCGGACGCGAGCGCTCGTGCTCACACCGACCCGCGAGCTGGCGGCCCAGATCCACTCACACCTCGAGGCCCTGGCCGTTCACACTCCAGTGACCGGGGCCCCGGTCTATGGGGGCGTCGGCATGGGTCCTCAGGAGCACGCGTTTCGCAGCGGCACGGATGTCATCATCGCCACGCCGGGGAGGCTGCTCGACCACCTGCGCCGCCCGTATGCAAAGCTGCATTCGCTCTCGTTCCTCGTGCTCGACGAGGCCGACCGCATGTTAGACATGGGGTTCCTGCCGGACATCCGCCGCATCCTCCGTGAGATTCCGGCGCGACGGCAGACCTTGTTCTTCAGCGCGACGATCCCCCGGGAGATCGCCGCGCTTTCCGGGGAGATGCTCAAGAATCCGGTCACGATCAACCTCGAACGAAAGGCGACGCCGGCCGTCGGCATCACCCACGCGATCTACCCCGTTCCCCGGGAACTGAAATCCTCGCTGCTGGCCGAGCTGATCGCCCGCGACCTCGTCGCCGACGCGATCGTCTTCACCCGCACCAAGCACCGCGCCAACCGCCTCGCCGACTACCTGGAGAACCGGGGCATTTCGACCGCGCGCATCCACGGCAACCGCCGGCAGGGACAGCGCACTGCGGCCCTGGAGGGGTTCAAGTCCGGGCGATTCCGAATCCTCGTCGCAACCGACATCGTCGCCCGTGGAATCGACGTCGAGGCCCTTGGACACGTCATCAACTTCGACATCCCCGCGGACCCCGACTCATACATCCACCGCGTGGGCCGGACGGCCCGTGTGGAGGAGAAGGGGGACGCGTTCACGCTGGTTTCACCCGATGAGGAGCCGGATCTTCGCGCGATCGAGCGTCGAATCGGCAAGGCACTCCCGCGTGTGATGCTTCCCGGGTTTGACTACGCGAAGAAGGCCCGGGAGAATCTCGAGATCCCTCTGACGGAACGTCTCGCGGCGCACCGCGCGCAGAAACACGGAGGCGCAAGGCGCCTGTCCCAGGCCCATACTGGTGACCGCGCCAGTGGCACTCGCAAGCCGCGCCCCTCCGGACAGCGACGCCGCTCCACGGGAGGACTCGACGCCCGCGCCCAGGCGATCCTCGACCGGCATGCCCCGGCGGCAGGCCCCGCCCGTCGCCGTTCGAGACGTCGCCGCTAGAACTCGTGACACTCGGAGGATGCACAGTGAAGGATGCAGGGTGAAGTTCGCCGATGCACCGGGCTTCCCTGGTTCGGATCATCAGGAACCAATCCGTGCGGAGCTCTTCAGTATCGAGCGCCTCGAACAACACGGCCAAAGTCTCGCTGCGGCGCAGGCCATCACGACTGAGTCACGAAAGGGGCGATGGCTCTCCCCACGGGTGCGCGACAACGCCCGGATCCTACGGGACTCATACCGCGCGATCGCAGAGGCGATACGCGATGAGCGCTCGATCACACCGGCTGCGGAATGGTTCGTCGACAACTTTCACATCGTAGAAGAACAATTGCGTGAAATCAGGGAGGACCTGCCGCCAGGCTACTACCGCGATCTTCCCAAGCTCGCGGCGGGTCATCTGAAAGACTATCCGCGCGTCTTCGGGCTGGCGTGGGCGTTCGTGGCACACACGGACAGCCAGTTCGACCCGGAGGCGCTGCTCCGCTTCGTTCGCTCCTACCAGCGCGTTCAGCCGCTGACGATCGGGGAGCTGTGGGCGATCGCGATCACGCTTCGCGTCGTCCTCATCGAGAACCTTCGGCGCCTGGCCGAACGCGTCGTCGCCGGGAGGAAGGCCCGCCAGGAAGCCGATGCACTCGCGGATCGTCTCCTCGGACTCGAGGTCGGCGCGAAGGCGGGGGAAGATCTGCTCGCCGACCTCGCCCGGCACCCGCTGCCGAGGGCTTTCGCCGTCCAGCTCGTGCAGCGGATGCGCGACCAGGATCCGGCAGTGACGCCCGCCCTGCGGTGGCTCGACGAGAGGCTTGCGGAGCAGAACACCACTCCGGACGAGATCGTGAGGGCCGAGCATCAGGCCCAGGCCGCGATGAACCTCACGGTCCGCAACGTCATCACCAGCATGCGTCTCATATCGGCGTTCGACTGGATGCAGTTCTTCGAAGACGTGAGCCTCGTGGACGAAGCGCTGCGTGATGGATCCGATTTCGCCGAGATGGATTTTTCGACGCGGGACCGCTACAGGCACGCCATCGAGGATCTCTCGAGAGGCTCTGGCCTCACGGAGCTCGAGGTGACTCGGCGGGTGCTCGAGAGGGCACGGCTCTCAAACCGATCCACGAACCCGATGGCAAGTCTAGACGGCGGTATGGAGCATGACCCGGGCTACTACCTGATTTCCAAGGGTCGCGCCACGTTCGAGCGCCAGATCCGCTACCGCATTCCGCTCAGTCGCCGGTTCATCCGCCTGTACGTCGCAGGCGCGGCGCCGAGCTACGTGGCAACGATCGTGGGTGCGACAGCGTCGGTCCTCGGGCTGTCTCTTTTCGGCGCCGCGCAATCCGGAACCGGCGCCCGGTCGCTTCTTCTGCTGGGCCTTCTCGGCCTTGTGCCTGCCTCGCACGCGGCGATCGCACTCGTGAACCGCTTCGTCGCGGGCCTCATTGTCCCGAGGCACCTTCCCAGGCTGGAGCTGAAGAGCGGCGTGCCGGAGTCCCTTCGGACGCTGGTCGCCGTCCCGACGCTCCTGACGACCGAGCGCGAAGTCGAGGAGCTGATCGAGCGGCTGGAGGTTCATTACCTGGCCAATCCGGAAGGAGGCCTTCGTTTCGCCCTCCTCACTGACTGGATGGATGCCCGCGAGGAGACGCTGCCGGCAGATGATCCGCTTCTCGAGGTGGCGGCCCTGGGGATTGCACGGCTGAACGAACGCTACGGGCTTCTCCCCGAGGGCGGTCAGAGGTTCTTCCTCTTCCATCGAAAGCGCATCTGGAACGAACGCCAGGGACGGTGGATGGGATGGGAACGCAAGCGGGGGAAGCTGCACGAGTTGAACCGCATGCTCATGGGAGCCGGCGACACGAGTTTCGTGCCGGTTGGGGGGCTACCCCTAGCGGTGCCCTCCGGCATCCGGTACGTCATCACTCTGGACGCCGACACACGGCTGCCTCGCGGAGCCGCAACCAAGCTGGTCGGCACGATGGCCCATCCTCTCAATCGGCCAAAATTCGATCCGCGGTTGCGGCGTGTCGTCGATGGGTACGGAGTCCTCCAGCCTCGAATCACGCCGGACCTGCCCGCCCATCGCGAACGCTCACTCTACCGGCGCATCTCGTCGGGCCCTTCCGGAATCGATCCGTACGCGTCCGCGGTGTCGGATGTCTATCAGGACTTGTTTGGAGAGGGATCGTATGCAGGGAAGGGGATCTACGACGTGGAGGCGTTCGAGGCGAGTCTCGCGGGTCGCGCCCCCGAGAACGCTCTGCTGAGCCACGATCTATTCGAGGGAGTCTTCGTGCGGGCGGCGTTCGTGGCCGACATCGAACTGATCGAAAACTTCCCGTCGCAGTACGAGGTCGCTGCCGCACGCCAGCATCGTTGGGCCCGCGGTGACTGGCAACTGCTTCCCTGGATCCTCGGAATCGCGCCGGATGCGGAAGGCCGGCTGCGCCGTGCCCGCCTTCTGGCGATCGGGCGCTGGAAGATGCTCGACAATCTGAGGCGCACTCTGTTTCCGCCGGCGACCTTCCTCGCCCTCGTGACCGGCTGGCTGATCTGTGCGGCTCCCGCGCTCTGGACGGCGAGCGTCCTCGCGATGATCGCAGTACCCGCTTTCGTGCCCATCGTCGATGGGTTGCTTCCTCGCCGGAGCGGGATCTCGAAACGAAGCCACCTCGTGAATTTCGCGAAAGACACCATCACGGCCTTCGCGCAGGTCTGCCTCACCGTCGCCCTTCTCGCCCATCAGGCGTGGCTGATGGCCGACGCGATCATCCGGACGCTCGTCCGGCTCTTCGTGACGCGCCGTAAGCTGCTCGAATGGGTCACCGAGGCGCAGACAAGGTCCCGTTTCGGATTCGAGGCGGCGGGACTTTGGCGCATGAGCGGAGCCGTGGCGCTCGCCTTTCTCGCGGCTTGTGCCGTTTCCGTGATGCGAGCGGCGGCGTGGCCGTCTGCCATGGTGCCGATCCTCCTCTGGGCAGGGTCGCCCTGGATCGCTCGTCGCATCAGCCTTCCGCCTCGAACGGTGCGAACGAACCCCCTCTCGGCCGACGAGAGACGTCTGCTCCGCTCGGCGGCACGGCGAACGTGGCGCTTTTTCGAGACCTTCGTAGGACGGGAGGACAACCATCTCCCGCCGGACAATTACCAGCAGGATCCGAAACCGACCGTGGCGCACCGCACCTCCCCGACGAACATCGGCCTGTACCTTCTCTCGATCGTCGCCGCCCGGGACTTCGGGTGGCTCGGTCTGTCCGAGACGATCGACAGGCTAGAAGCCACACTGGGGACAATGCGGCGTCTGGAACGTCTGCGGGGTCACTACTACAACTGGTATGACACACGCGACCTTCGGCCGCTCGATCCACGGTACGTCTCTTCCGTGGACAGCGGAAACCTCACGGGGCACCTGATCGCGCTGGCACAAGCGTGCCGCGAGATGGCGAGGCGGCCGCTCTTCGGTCCCTGTACGCTCGAAGGA
>QHYA01000174.1 GCA_003223995.1 Acidobacteriota bacterium
CGCCTCGGCCACGCCCGAGAGGTACGAGGCGGCTCTCGGAGCCGTCTGCGCGGACGCCAAGGTGGACGCCGTGATCGCGATCTTCATCTCGCCCGTCATCGTGGACGCCACCGCGATGGCGAGGGCGATCTGCCGGTCGCTGCAGGGATCGCCCAAGACCACGCTGGTGGTCTTCATGAGCAAGGCCGCCTCCGCGGAGGGAGCCGCGATATTGAGAACCGCCGGTCTGCCCGTGTACCTCTATCCGGAGGAGGCCGCGACGGCGCTCGCCGCGATGAACCGGTACAGGCTGCTGCGCGACAGACCCGCAGGCCGGATCCCTTCCTTCAAGGTGGACGCGGCCGGAGCTGCGAGGGCGCTGGCGGCGCTTGCGGCCAACCGCCGGAAACGCGACGACGGCTCCGAGGGTGGACTGCTCGGGCGCGAGGGGACCGACGATCTGCTGCGGGCCTACGGTTTCCCCCTGGTCCCTTCGAGGCTCGCCCGCACGGCGGCCGAAGCAATCGACTTCAGTCACGAGATCGGCTATCCGGTCGTCCTCAAGGCGCAGTCGTCGCGGATCGTGCACAAGACCGACGTGGGGGGCGTGAAGCTGGATCTTCGCAACAGCGACGAAGTCTGGGCGGCATTCGGAGAGCTGGAGCATCTGCGACGGAGGGCTCCCGACCTGCGGATCCAGGTGCAGAAGATGGTCAAGGGAGGGCGGGAGCTGATCCTGGGAATGGCGCACGACGCTCAGTTCGGCCCGCTTCTGATGCTCGGCCTCGGTGGCATCTACGTGGAGGTCATGCGCGACGTGGCGGTGCGCGTCCACCCCCTGACGGACGCCGGGGCGCGGGAGATGATCCGCTCCCTGCGCGCCTACCCACTGCTGACCGGAGTGCGCGGGGAGCCCGGGGTGGACCTGGCCGTTGTCGAGGATGCGCTGCTGCGTCTGTCTCAGATGGTGGCCGAACTCGACGCGATCCGAGAGATCGATATCAACCCGTTCATCGTCAGCTCGCGGAGAGAGGACTCCTACGTCGTGGACGCCCGCGTGCGCGTGGAAAACTAGGCGCCCGCCCCTCCCAGCAGTCAGGTGACGCTGTAACCCTCGCCCTGGGGTTTCCGCGAACTTCCGACGAAAGCGGCCCGGTCGTTCGCGGTCGCGCCCTTGACGGGCCGCAAAGAGAGTGTTGAGGAATTTAAAGTCATGGCTTAAAATCCTCAAAATGAAGATCGTGCGCAGAGAGCTGGAGACGGAGATCCGCAGGGCCGCGAGGGCCTTCGGGGCTGTGATTCTGACGGGTCCACGGAGGGCGGGAAAGACGTTCCTTCTTCAGCGAGCGTTCCCGAGAGCGTCATACCACCTGCTCGAGGACCCGGACGTCCTCTCCCGGATAAGGACCGATCCACGAGGGTGGATCGAGTCGGTCAGCACGCCTGCCATCCTGGACGAGGTGCAAAACGCGCCAGAGCTGTTCGCCTACGTCAGGACGCGCATTGATAGCAGCAAGCGCAAACGCGGGCAGTGGTTCCTCACCGGCTCGCAGGATCTCTCGCTCATGCAGGGAGTCACTGAATCGATGGCGGGACGTGCCGCGGTCTTCAGCCTCCTGCCGTTCTCGCAGAGGGAGGTGGGTTCGTGGAGGCTTCCTGTCGGTGGCTTTCCCGAGGCTGCACTGCGGCCGCGCGGCGCGAAGGTCTGGTTCAATTCCTACATTCAGACCTATCTCGAACGCGACGTCAGGTCCCTGCGGGCGGTCAAGGACCTCTCCACCTTTCGCAGGTTTCTCGCAATTCTGGCCAGCCGCCACGGGCAGATCCTCAACAAGTCTGACCTGGCAGCGCCCTTGGGTGTGTCCGTCCCGACGATCACCGAGTGGGTGGGAGTTCTCGAGACGACGGGACACGTCGCGCTGGTCCCTCCCTTCTTCGAGAACTTCGGCAAGAGGCTGATCAGGTCGCCGAAGCTCTACTGGCTGGATTCGGGTCTCGTCTGCTTCCTGCTTCGCATCGAAACGGAACGCCAGCTCGAGGAGTCGCCGTTCGCTGGGCCGATCTTCGAGGGGTTTCTCGCTTCGGAGATCATCAAGAGTCAGATCAATCGCGGAAGGGCGCGGGAAATCTACTTTTTCAGAGACGAGCAAGGCCTGGAGGTGGATTTCCTGGTTCCTGCATCAGGAGGGCGGCTTCTGCTCATCGAGGCGAAGTGGTCGAGAACTGTTTTCCCCGAGATGGCGCGGCCGCTCCTCAGGTTGAAGAGCGCGATGAGAGGGAGGAAAGCGCAGGGGATGATCGTCCACAGGAGGGCTCGCCTCGCCCCGGATATCAGCGTCGTCGCCCCCGGCGTGAGAGCGCTCCCAGTCGAAGACTTCCTCTCGGGTCTTTAGAGGAACCGCAGAGCGTGCGCATCGGTCCGTTCGCCGGCCGCCTCGGCCGGCTGTTCGCCTGTTCGCCTTGACGGCCCCCGGGGTGGATGCTACAAACGATCGATGAAGGTTCGATCCACCACAGTTCTCTGCGTCAGGCGCGACGGCAAGGTCGCAATGGCCGGCGACGGCCAGGTGACCCTCGACAGGGTCATCGTCAAGCAGGGCGCTCGCAAGATCCGCAAGCTCGGTGGAGGAAACGTGCTGGCAGGGTTCGCCGGAACCGCCGCGGACGCCTTCGCGCTCTTCACGCGGTTCGAGTCCCGGCTGGAGGAGTTCCGGGGAAATCTCGAGCGCGCCGCCGTGGAGCTGGTGCGCGACTGGCGGACGGACCGTGCGCTGAGGCGGCTGGAGGCGCTGCTGATCGTCGCCGATGCGCGCCGCTCGTTCCTGCTGTCGGGAGGAGGGGACCTGATCGAGCCCGACGACGGCCTCATCGCCGTCGGCTCGGGCGGCTCGTGCGCCCTGGCCGCCGCGAGGGCCCTCATGACCCACAGCGCCCTTTCCGCCGCGGAGATCGCCCGGGAGGCGATGCGGATCGCCGCGGGGCTGGACATCTACACGAACGACCAGATCGTGTGCGAGGAGCTCTGATGGTCTTTTACATGGCAACCGGAACCGACGAGACCCGGACGGACCCGGCCGGCTTGAGCCCTCGAGAGATCGTCGAGCACCTCGACCGGCACATTATCGGTCAGGAGCGCGCGAAGCGGGCCGTGGCCATCGCGATGCGCAATCGCATCCGCCGCCAGAGGCTTCCGCGCGAGATCGCCGAGGAGGTCATACCGAAGAATATCTTGATGATCGGGCCGACAGGGGTCGGCAAGACGGAGATCGCGAGGCGCCTGGCGAGGCTCGCGGGCTCTCCCTTCTTGAAGGTCGAGGCATCGAAGTTCACCGAGGTCGGATACGTCGGCAGGGACGTCGAGTCGATGATCCGCGACCTGACGGACGTGGCGGTGGAGATGGTCCGCCAGGAGAAGCGCCAGCAGGTGAAGGGGAAGGCCGAGGCCCTCGTCGAGGAGCGTCTGCTGAACATCCTGGCGCCGCCCCCTCCGCGGGGATTCGCTCCTCAGGAGTCGTCAGAGGGGGACCATCAGGAGCCCCCGAGCCGCCTGCGGGAGGCGATGCGGCAGGAGCTGCACGCGGGGCGGCTCGATAATCGCGAGGTGGAGATCGAGGTTCAGCCGACCGGGACGTTGCCGGCCTTCCAGATCTTCAGCGGGGCGGGGCTGGAGGAGCTGGGCGTCAACCTCAAGGACATGATGCAAGGGCTCTTCGGCGCGGGCCGGCCGGCGCGCCGGAAGATGCCCGTCTCCGATGCGCGCGAGCATCTGATGCGGGAGGAGCAGGAGAGACTGCTCGACCAGGAAGCGATCGCCAAGGACGCGGTCCGCCGGGTGGAGGAGGGAGGGATCGTCTTCATCGACGAGCTGGACAAGGTCGCGGGGCGGGAACGGGGAGCGGGACCGGATGTCTCCCGCGAAGGGGTGCAGCGCGACCTGCTGCCGATCATCGAAGGGACGATCGTCAACAGCAAGTACGGCATGGTCCGCACGGACCACATCCTCTTCATCGCCGCCGGGGCTTTTCACGTCTCGAAGCCATCGGACCTGATCCCGGAGCTTCAGGGACGGTTTCCCATCCGCGTGGAGCTCGATTCGCTGGGGAAGGAGGAATTCGTGCGGATCTTGAAGGAGCCTCGCGGCTCGCTCGTCCGGCAGTACACGGCCCTGCTCGGGACCGAGGGGGTGACCCTTGGCTTCAGCGACGAGGCCATCGAGGAGATCGCCCAGTTCGCCGCGCTGGTCAACGAGCGCACGGAGAACATCGGGGCCCGCAGACTGCACACGGTCATGGAGAGGTTGCTCGACGAGATCTCCTTCGAGGCCTCCGAACGGCGCGGCGAGACCTACACGGTGGACAGGGAGATGGTGAAAGCGGCGCTGGCTGACCTGGTCGAGGACCACGACCTGTCTCGCTACGTGCTTTAGCCGAAGAACCGGTGGGCCTCGGCCGCCTCGCTGGTTGGCTCGTTCTCCCTTTCAGCCTGGTCGCCTGCGAGCTGGTCGCCTGCGGCGTGAAGGGGCCGCCCAGGCCACCGCCTCCCCGGCAGCCCGAGCCCGCCAGCTCGCTGGAGGTGCGGCAGGAGGGTGATGCGTTGGTCGTGTCGTTCAGGCCTCCCCGGAAGATGCTCGGCGGCAGCGCTCTCGAGCCCCCCGTGCGATTCCAGATCCTGGCGACCATCGGCGAGAAGGGGGCCGCTGCCGGGGCCGCCGCTACCACCGGCGCTGCTGCTGTGCCGGCCGGATCGGGCCGCGGCGCGGAAGGGGCAGCCCACGGCGTGGCGGGCACTCCGGCGGCGGCGGGGGCAGCCGGGACGGCTCCTGTTCAACCGGGAGCCGTTTCGCTCCCTCCCCCCGATCAGGCCCGCGTGGCGGCCGAAGTCATGAGGCTTGCGAGGCGCGTGAAGACCGTCCCGATGGAGGAGGGCGCGGAACGAGCGGAAGTCCGCCTCACCCGGGATGATTTCCCGGGCACGCGGCTCGAGTCGAGCCATGTCACCATCGGTGTCGCCGTGATCGACGGGAGAGGCCACCGCGCGCCTCCTCCGGAGGTCCAGGCGATCGAGCCCGTTCCTTCTCCTCCCGCTCCGACCTCTTTCAATGCCGCTGTGACAGCGGAGGGAGTCAGGCTCACCTGGCAGCCTCCGGACCTCGGCTCCTACCGCCGGACTTCGGAGACCCTGAACCTTGCTCTCTACCGCTGGAAGAGCGGCGAGGCTGCGCCCTCCCGGCCGTACCGGCTGCTTCCCGCCGACTCTCGCGAGTTCCTGGACAGGGAGGCCTCCGCGGGATCGAGTCTCGATTACGCCTTGCGGCTCCTCGTTGGCCCCTCGCCGCCGCGTCGGGAGAGCACCACAGCGGGGCCCGTGGAAGTGGCGGTCAAGGATACCTTCCCTCCGGCGGCTCCCAAAGGTCTCGTGGCGGTCTCCGAGGCGGAGCTGATCCGCCTGTTCTGGTTCCCCTCCGAGGAGCCGGACTTCGCGGGGTATCGCATCTACAGGGGCGAAGGCGATTCCACAGATTTCCGGCCCTTGACGGACCATCTACTCACGCAGAGCAGCTTCGAGGACCACGACGTCGTGAAGGACCGCAAGTATTCCTACCGGGTGACAGCCGTGGACCGAGCCGTGCCGCCCAACGAATCCGAACCGTCCGAGACGGTGTCTGCCGTCGCAGGCGCCGCGATGGAGCCTTCCTCGCCGTGAGCGCTTTCTTCTCTTCTTCCCGCAATGGGCTCTCGGCATGAATTCTCTCTTCTCTTTCTGGAAGATGGCGGGAGGCGGGAACGACTTCATCATGCTCGATGGCGTGTCTCAGAACCTCCCTGAACTCGGGCCCGAGCGCATCCGGCGGCTCTGCTCGCGGGGGATGTCGATCGGGGCCGACGGCCTCATCGCCCTCGTTCCCACGGATCGAGCTTCGGTGCGGATGCTCCATTGGAATGCGGATGGCGGGGCGAACGACTTCTGCGGGAACGGTGCCCGCTGCGCCGCGCGTCTCGCCTGCGAGGCCGGCCTGTGCGGCGCTGCTCTCACTCTCGAGACGGGAGCCGGCGTGCTGAAAGCGGAGATCCTGGAGAGGGGAACCGTCAGGGTCCAGATGCCCGCGCCCCGTGATCTGGCGCGCGGGCTTCGCCTGCCGCTGCCGCACCGCGAGGTCGAGGCCGATTTCGTTCGCATCGGGGTGCCGCACATCGTGACCGAGGTCGTGGACCTCGGCTCCGCCGGCCTGCTGTCCGAAGGAGCCGCCCTGCGCCGTCATCCCGC
>QHYA01000175.1 GCA_003223995.1 Acidobacteriota bacterium
TGGAGCGCGCCAGCCGGCCCGCCGCCTGGGCCCGCCGCCTGCGCCGCCTGCCGTCTTCGCGTCTCGATCGAGATCGCTCCGCCGTCCCTGATGGCCCGCTGCCTCCAGTCGGCCGGCGGCAGCGCATCGAACGGCGCGTAGAGCAAGCTGATTTCGTACCACGCCCTCAGGTCCCTCAGATCGGCCCTCCCGGAGTAGACGCGCTCGGCCAGCGCTGCGATCGCGGGGTCCGCGAAGTGGAGCGCACGGTGAGGCACCGCCCGAGGACGGAAGGCGGGAACGAGATTGTCGGACTCACCGGGTCTCTCCCGGGGGGCAGCCGGCTCTTCACGGGGCGGAGATGCCTCGACGGCCGCGGCAAGAGCGCTCGCCGGAGCCGCGAACAGAGCCAGACCTACGATGTAAGACAGGATGCGCATCGATTCCCTCGGACGGGAGGAACGCAGGCGCGGGGTGATCAGCGGAACGACAGACACGGGGCAGAGCTCCTTTCAAGGAAGCGGATGCGTGGAAATCGAAAGATACCACCATCAGCGCGGTTATGCCGCGGTCTCTTCGTGCATGGGCCTTCCCCCTGCCGGGGATGTCCGAGAGCCTGGGCGGAGGCTCCTTGGAGCGGGAGTCCCGAGAGACGAGGTCAGCTCAAACGCTCAGGCGGGGGGAGGAGAACTCGCGGGGCCCGTAGAGCCCCCGCAGGCCGGGGCCCGGGCCAGCTCCTTCAAGGCGCTGGACACCCGCTCGTGGCGCAGGCAGAGCATCCTGTAACGCCTGAGGTCGATCAGGTTCAATCGCCTCGCGAGATAGAACCGGTAGCGGATGGGCGCCAGGCAAGCGAGCGCTCGCGGCGCCGCCTCCCGCAAGCCCGTTTCTCCCGCAGCGCTCCCCCTCATCAAGCAAACCGCCGCCTCCAGAGCTTCCTCCCTCAGGGCACGCCCCAGGCCCAGCCGCTCTTCCTCCGGGAAGCGGGCGGAGACCATGTGGACTTCCAGCACCATCTCATCGAGCAGCGTCCAGGCGCGGAGCGCTACGTTCGAGGGGACGGCCTGCCCGTTGCTACTGGACCCAGCGGTTCTGCTCATTCACGTACCGCCACACGCGGGTACGCCCCGTGGGGCCGTAGAGCACGACGGCCTGCATGTGGTCTCCGTCCGATAGGTAGGCGGTCCCACTGGTGGCGCTTCCCAGCGGAGTGAACGAAACGAGATCCAGCGACCCGAACTGGATCGGGTCCGACATGTTCGTGATAGAGCCCGACTGCGGAGGGATCTTGTGGATCGGAGGGCGCTGCAGGATCGAGAACTCGACGCCCTGCGCCGAGTCGCCAATGTGCGAGGGCCCTGCCACGAGCCGGTCCGCGCCGCTGGCGATATCGGAGATCTTGATCCCATCGCCGTTGGTGTCCTCATAGACAGCATAGAGGTAGGAGTTCCCCTGCCTCTCGAACTTCACAGCGACCGACCTGCTGCGGGAGACCGCCTGAGATCGGCACTTGTGGAACAGGGAGGCGACCTCCCTGGCCCCGGCCTCCACCCGGGCCCTGGAGCGGACCTGGGCTAGCTCGGGGACGGCGACGGCGGCGAGGAGAGCGACGATGGCGACGGCGACGACCGTCTCGGCCAGGCTGCTCCCCCGCCGCGGGAAATGGGTCGCCGGGTTCACGGACCGACGGTGATCCGGTCCTTGAATCTCTCGAAGGACTTCTCTCCGATCCCCCGGACGTTGATCAGCTCCTCGATCTTCTTGAAGGGGCCGTTCTGCTTCCGGTGGTCGAGGATCCTCTGCGCCAGGGCCGGACCGATCCCCGGCAGCGTCTCCAGTTGCTCCGCTGTGGCGGTGTTGATGTTGACCTTCTCCTCCGTCTCGTCCGCCTTGCTCGCTGCGGCTGTGGTCTGCTTGGCCGTCTTGCCGGCCGCGGCCAGACAGAAAGCGGGCGCTGCGACCAGCGCCGTCATCACGACCGCCCCCGCCAGCAGGCGTGCAGCGATGCGTCGGAGTGGATTGCTCTGCTCCCTGAGTCGTCTCATCGGCTTTTTCCTCCCGCCGGGTTTCCCCGGAATGCTTCCCCCGCGATGCCTTAAAGGAGGGAAGGGCGAGCGGGGGGTCGTTGAAACTCGCCCTTCCCTCGACATCGAGCGCTGTCCGCCGGAGAGTGGGTTATCGGTCAGCGGCTCGTTCGAGCCGGAGAGGAATGCAATCCGGATGCTCGGTCGGCAGATCCCTGGGCATTCCCTCTCCCGGCTCTCCCGGAGGCGGGAAGTCCTGACAGGATCGGCGTCAGCCGCGGTTGAACATCACTCACCAAAGAGGCGAGAGCTGTTCGGAAGGTGGACGGGCTTCTGCGGATGTCTGCATGAGGACGCTCGATGTTGTCCTCCTCGTCCGGATTCGGACACCCTGGGCCCTGCTCTGGCCCAGGTCTGGACCGGCGGAAAGGGAGAAAGACTCTCTTCAGAGGAAGCGGCTCCGTATCGGAGGAGGGGATGCTCCGTACCGGAATTATGCGGCCTAGCCTGGCTCAGGAACGGAAGTGAGCGTGCGAGCCGTGCGCCGCTCCCGGATCAGCTCCGCCACGATCGCCACGGCGATCTCCGCGGGGGTCTCGGCTCCGATGTCGAGACCGATCGGGCAGCGCACCTGATCCAGCAGCGCCCTCGGAAACCCCGCCCCCTCGAGCTCCCGCAGCAGCTTCACCTTCTTCCTCTGCGATCCGATCAGGCCGACGTACCGAGGGTGACCGGAAAGGGTCCGTGCGAGCGCTTCCCGGTCGGTGTCGTGGCAGCGGGTGACGATTGCGACATAGGTCCGCTCGTCGGGAGCCGGCATGTCCTTGCTGAAAGTCGGGTCGGTGGGGATGAGCCGGGTGGAAGGCGGGAACAGCTCCGGGCGGAGGTATTCGGCGCGGTCATCTGCCACCAGGACCTCCAGGCCGAGCCCCGCGACGCATCGAGCCAACGCCTGTGCAACGTGTCCGGCGCCGAGGATCAGCAGCCGCTCGGCGGGAAGGATCGGCTCGATCAGCACCTCCACCGTTCCGCCGCAGACCTGTCCAACGCTGTCCTCACCCTGCTCGGAGAAGGTGTAGCGCTTGAGGACGGCCTGTCCCGTCGTGAGCGTCTCGAGGGCGTCTTCGGTCACCAGCGCCTCGAACGAGCCTCCCCCGATCGTGTCGTAGGTCTCGCCGCGCGCAGCGACGATCATCTTGGCCCCGATGCGCCTGGGGACGGACCCGGAGGAGCGGATCACGGTGGCGACCGCGACGGGGCGTCCCAGGTCCGTCAACGACCGGAGCATCTCGTAGAAATCCCGGGGACTCATTGAAACGCGAGCTTGACGACGTCGAAATAGATGACGATCCCCGCGAACAGCAGCAGAAAGATCAGCCCCGCCTGCATCACCCGCTCCTTGAGCACGGCGGACAAGTCCCGGCGGATCGTCCCCTCGACGAGCAGGATGAAGATGTGTCCGCCGTCGAGCATCGGGATCGGCAGCAGGTTGATGATGCCGAGCTGGAGGGAAACGAAGCCCAGGAAGTGCAGAGAGGAGTCGAGACCCAACTGGAAAGCCTGCCAGGCGGCCGCTGCGATCTCGCCCGGGCCGGACATCACCCGCGGGCTGACATGAAGACGAACCAGGCTCTTCAGCGTCACGAAAAGCAGCGCCGCATTGTCCCGGTTGTAGCGCAGGCTCTCGACGAACGCGGAGGCGAGGTTCAACCGCTCGTGGACGAACTCGACGCCGATTCGCCCGCTGCCGCTCACCGTCTCGGGGACGACCCGCACGTCGAGCCGCTCCGCCCCGCGCTTGATCCCCAGCCCGACCGTCTTCCCCTTCGACTCGCGAATCAGGGTGACCAGCTCGGAACGCGTCGGCAGGTCGTGTCCGTTGATGGCGATGATCTTGTCGCCCGGCCTCAGCCCGGCCTTCTCGGCCGGCGTCCCCGACAGCACCTTCTCGACGGCGTTCGTGTCCTCGGTCGGCGGCGCCTCCTCGGCCTCGCTGGCAAGTTTCATCCCCGTCTCGCCCGAGCGGTACTTCGGGTCATAGCCGATCTCGATCTCCTTCGTGATCTTCTTGCCGCCGCGCTCCAGGAGGAGGCGTTTTGTGGTCCCCGGCGAGAGGAAGATCTCCTCGACGACCGTCGAGGGATTGCGGGCGTCCTTCCCCTGCACCTCGAGGATCCGGTCGCCGGGAAGGATGCCCACCTTCTCCGCGTTCGAGCCGGGAAGGACCTCTCGCACGACCGGGGGCGTGTCGGCCAGCTCGAGGGAGCGGCCGGTGCGGTAGAAAAAGATCGTCATCACGACGACAGCCAGAAGGATGTTCAGCAGCGCCCCCATCACGAACACCAAGAAACGCTGCCAGCGCGGCCGGGACGACAGCTCGGCGGGATCGCCGCTGGGAGTCTCGTCCGGGTTCTCGCCCGTCATCTTCACGTATCCGCCCAGAGGGATCGCCGACAGCCTGTAGTCGGTATCCCCCCGGCGAATACCTAGCAGGCGGGGGCCGAAACCGACGGAGAAGGTCTCCACGCGCACTCTCAGAAGCTTCGCCATGGCGAAGTGGCCGAACTCGTGGATCAGGACCAGGATCCCGAGGACGACGACGAAGGCCAGGGCGGCTTCGAGCACCACGGTCATGCGCAAGACCCCCCTTGCAGCAGTTCCTCGGCTATCCGGCGGGCCTGCGCGTCCGCCTCCATGAAATCCTCCAGCGACCGCGCCGGACCGTCCGGGCAGCGATCGAGCGTCTTCTCGATCAGCAACGCGATGGACGTGAAGCGGAGCTTCCCCTCGAGGAACGCGGCGACCGCGACCTCGTTGGCCGCGTTCAGAACCGCGGGCGCCGCTCCGCCGCGCTCGAGGGCACGGTAGGCCAGACCGAGGCAGGGAAACCGCTCCCGGTCCACCGCCTCGAACTCCAGCTTTCCGACCCGCGCGAGGTCCAACCCCGGATGGGACGCTTCCCACCGATCCGGGTACGACAGGGCGTAGCGGATCGGATGCCGCATGTCCGCCTCGCCCAGTTGAGCGAGCATGGAACCGTCCGTGAATTCCACCAGCGAGTGGACGGCGCTCTGGGGATGGATGAGGACCTCGATATGGTCCGGCCCCAGCCCGAAGAGCCAGCGCGCTTCGATCACCTCCAGCCCCTTGTTCATGAGGGTCGCCGAGTCGATGGTGATCTTCCTCCCCATTTCCCACGTCGGGTGGCGCAGCGCCTGTGCCGGAGTGACGGAGGGCAGCTCGGCGGCGGGGGTCCTCCGGAACGGCCCTCCCGATGCCGTCAGGATCAGCCGCCGCAGCTCCGACCGGCAAGCCGCGCGAAGGCACTGGTGGACGGCGCTGTGCTCGCTGTCCACGGGAAGGATCTCCACGCCCCTTGCTTCCGCCTCGGCGACGATGGCCGCGCCAGCGGCGACGAGGGACTCCTTGTTGGCCAGGGCGACCTGCTTGCCGGCTGCAACGGCTTTGTAGGTGGGACGAACTCCTGCAGCTCCCACGATCGCGGAGAAATACACGTCGGCCTCAGGGAAGGAGGCGACAGCCTCCGCCCCCTCGATCCCGACCATCACCTCGGGGCAATCGGCGCCCAGACGCTCCCGCAGCGACCGGCGCGCCGGTTCGGCCCGCACCGAGACGAGGCGCGGACGGAAAGCCCGCACCTGCTGGGCCAGCAGCTCGACGTTGTTCCCCGCGGCCAAAGCCACGACCGACAGACGGTCCGGGTGCGCTCCGATCACATCGAGAGCGTTGACTCCGACCGAGCCCGTCGAGCCGCCGATGGCGATCCTTCTCATCATGACGGATGCCTGCTAGAGGACACTGGAGAGCAGGGCGTGATGGTAATAGAAGAGCGCCGGAGCCGCCAGCAGCAGACTGTCCACCCGGTCGAGAACTCCGCCGTGTCCAGGCAGGATGGCGGCGCTGTCCTTCGCTCCCGCCGCACGCTTGACGACCGATTCAGCCAGATCACCGGCGATCCCTGCCCTCAACCTGGGAGCCAGCGGCCTGCGGCCGAACCGGCTCCCGAAGAAATACGCGGCGGAGTCGCCCGACCAGACGGCGAACAGCAGCAGCACGAGAAGGTCCTGCCCGAGCGCGTCGCCACCCGAGGTCCCGAAGCGCCATTCCAGCGGAGCGAGCCCGCACCAGCTCGACCCTTCGGCGGGCGCGTCGTAGGACATCGACCGCAGGGCGATCTGATAGCCCAGGTTCAACCCCACGAAGGCGACGCTGAAGACCGTGCAGAGCGCCCCGTCCACGGCATCGGCGAAATCGCGCGCCCGGATCGCTCCCACGATGATCGCTGTCGCCCCCGTGGCGACCATCGGCAGGGCCGCATCGACCTTCGGCACGGCGAAAGGGACCAGCACCGCCACGCTTCCCAGGATCCCGACCCAGCGGCACCCCCTGTGACCGGCGGCCCTGAGCAGGGAGAGCAGCTCCCAGGAGGCGAGCGCCGTGACGACGGTGATGAGAAGGCACCAGACCAGGGGCGAGCTGAGCTTGATGATCGCCCAGAGGATCGGCAGACCGACGACAGCGGTCAGGATACGCCGCATGAAGCGGAATTCAGCCCTGAAGCGCCAGGTGAGGGTCCGCCTCCCGCCTCCTCCCGCCGCCGCTGATCCCCCCATAGCGCCGCTCGCGCTTCTGATAATCGGCGATGGCCCGCATCAGCTCGACGCGGCGGAAGTCGGGCCAGAGCGTCTCCGTCACCCAGATCTCGGCGTAGGCGATCTGCCAGAGCAGGAAGTTGGACACGCGCATCTCGCCGCTGGTGCGGATGAGCAGGTCGGGGTCCGGCTGCCCGTTCGTGTAGAGCAAACGTGAAAAGCTCTCCTCGTCGAGCTTCTCCGGGGCGAGCCGCCCCGCCAGCGCCTCCTCCGCCGCCCGGCGGGCGGCATCGACGATCTCGGTCCGGCCGCTGTACGAAAGGGCGGTGTTGAAGAGCAGACCCGTGTTGCCCGCCGTGGCGTCCATCGCGGCTTGGAGCTCCCGGCGCACCGAAGGGAAGAGATCCTCGATCCTCCCGATGACCTGGAAGCGGATGTTGTTCCGGTGAAGAGTCCCCAGCTCCCTTCTGAGGTACTGCTTGAGCAGATCGAACAGGGTCTCGACCTCGGCATGGGGGCGCTTCCAGTTTTCCCGGGAGAAAGCATAGAGCGTCAGCACCTGGAGGCCCAGGCGGGCGGCGGCTTCCACCGTGTCGCGGACAGCCTCGATTCCCGCCCGGTGGCCCGCGACCCGCGGCAGGCGCCGCTTGCGGGCCCAGCGGCCGTTTCCGTCCATGATGATCGCGACGTGGCGGGGAAGACGCGTCAGGTCGAGGGAGTTGAGCAGACGCTCCTCTTCCGAGCCGGGCTCGGCCAGTCCCTCCAAGTTATTCATGTCGTGAGGTTTCTCCCAAAGAACGACAGGATTATAGCACCCGGAAAAATCGGCCGGCAACGAGAGGATGGCGGCAGCCTCAGGCTGCGGGCGGGTCCCCAGAACCTCGGGAATGGGCCCTGTGCCACCTCCAGGCCGTCTCGATGATCCGGGGCAGGTCCGACCGCGT
>QHYA01000176.1 GCA_003223995.1 Acidobacteriota bacterium
CGAGAAGGCAACGAGGGCGAGCAGGCGCGGATCCCCCCTCATCTCCACCACGGCGTCGTACCCTTCCAGCAGGATCGCTCCCGCGGCGCGAAGGAGCTCGAGCGGCTCCGTTTCCCTGCCATGGTGAGGTTCGTACCAGGGAGCATCCAGCAGGAGAACCCGGTCCACGTCGGTGTTGGCCGCGAGGGCCGACGCAGCCCCCGGCGAAGCCATCACGTCGATGCGCGCGTCTGGATGGCGCCTCCGGAGCGCCCGCATGGCCGGTGTCGCCATCAGCAGATCGCCGAGATGGTCGCAGCGGATGAGAAGAAATCTCCGTGCTCCCGATGAGGTGCGCTCCTCGCTCGAAAACCGCTCCACCCCTCCAGCAGCGACGGGCCGCTCCATCGAGGGGCCTCCGCGGCGATCCTTCCTGCCCCGCGCTACGGCCGAGGCGAGCACGCGGGACAGCAGCCCCAGCGCGGGTCCTGCCGTGCGATCGAGAAACCAGGCCAGCCGCCGGGCCCGGTCGCTGTAGTTGGCGTAAGCGGACAGGTTCCTCAAACGACCCCATCCTCCGGGATCGTCACCATCTCTCTCGCTTCCGCGAGAGCGCGGAGGTAGACGTCGACGGTCCTGCGTGCCGTTTCTTCCCAGCGGAACTGCCTCACCCTCTGCTTGCCGGATGCGACCAGGCGATGGCGAAACAGCTCGTCGCCGAGCGCCCGCTCCACCGCGCCCGCGAGGGCGGCGGCATCGCCGGGCGGGACCAGATACGCGGCATCGCCGAGAACCTCTCCGAGGGATCCCCCGGACGAGGCGATGACGGGGCAGCCGCACGCCATGGCCTCGAGGGGCGGCAGGCCGAAGCCCTCGTAACGCGAGGGAAAGACGAACAGTTCCGCTCCGGCGTACGCCGCCGCCAGCCCGGCGTCCGTCAGACGGCCGGGAAGCACGACGCGCCCCTCCATTCCGGCCTTCCGTACCGTCTCCGCGAATTTCCCCCCCTTCGGCGTCGCGGCCCCGCCGCAGACCACGAGCCGGAGGTCCTCCCGGACCCCGCTCACGATGGCGAACGCGGACAGCAGCGCGGGCAGATCCTTCGTCCGATCGAAGCCTCCCACATGGAGAATGTAAGGCCTGCCGCCGGTCAGCCGCTGCCGCGAGGCATCGATCTCAAGCGATTCGGGGCGCTGGAAGGCAGGGCCGACTCCGAGCGGGATCATGGCAATGTGCCCCGGATCGGCGCCGAGACGGTCGATGAGGTCCTGCTTCGTCCGCTCCGATGGGACGATGATCCGATCCGCCGACAGCGACCTCCTGAAGTGCCGCTGGAAGACGAAGCGCTGAGTCCGGTTCACGGCGCCCGGGAAGAGGAGCGGGATCAGATCGTGGACTGTCGCCACGGTCGCCGTCCCCCTTGGCCGGCGCGCCGGAACGCCATAGAAGGGTGAGTGAAACAGATCGATCCCGTCGTGGAGAAGCCGGCGAGGCCAGGCGATCGGATCCCAGAAGGTGATGCCGCGCGCCGGGCGCCTCAGCAAGACGGTCCGCGTCCGGGCCGGTGGGTGAAGGTCCGGTTGCGGACGTCTGGCCGAGAGATAGACGATCATCTCATCGCCCGCGGCGAGGAGCTCCGGGAGCAGCCCGAGGAGCATCCGGGTGTAGCGGCCGATGCCACCGCCCTCCGAAGAGGTCTGGAGGCAGCGCGCATCGAATCCGATTCTCACGGAACCGTGCGCCAGCCCGCTCGCCGCCAGGCGTCCGAGGGCCGAGGCGATCTGATCGGGACGGGAAGGCTCCACGAGCAATCCCTCGACGCCGTCGCGAACAGCTTCCCCGATCCCGCCCACGCGGCTGGCCACGATCGGCAGCCCCACCCACATGGCCTCGAGCAAGGCCATCGGCAATGCCTCCTGTCGGGAGGGGAGGACGAAGATATCGAGCGCTGCCAGGAAGGTCCCGATTCCGTCCAGCCGGCCGAGCAGCGCGAGGTGGAACGGCAGCCTCGCCCCGTTTCGTCGCAGCTCCGGAACGAGGCTCCCCTCCCCTGCCAGGGCCACGGTCAGGCGCGGGATGCCGGAGGCGGCGGCCGCCTCCAGCAGATCACCGACCCCTTTCTTCTCCTCCAGCTCCCCCGCGGCTCCGACGATGATCTGCTCGCCCGCGGGCAGACCCAGCAAGGCCCTCGCTTCCTGCGGGCCCGGCAGCACGGGAAAATCAGGGATGCCATTGCGGATGACCGTGAGCACTTCCTCGGCAATCGCGAACTCCTCGCGAAGGAACTGCGCATCCGCCTCGCAGACGGCGATCACCGCGTCGAGCAGTCGGGCCGCCAGCCTCTTGGCTGCGCGGCTGTAAGGGCGCCGCAGGGGATACCAGGTCGGCGCGTGTTCGGTCGTGACGATGCGCCTCGCCCCTCCGGACTTCGCGGCCAGGAGCGCCGGGATGGCCTCGACGGGGGAGGAAAGGTGGATGTGGAAGATGTCCGGATTCTCGCGCCCGACCAGCCGGCGCAGCTTCGCCTGACCCGCCAGGTCCGTCTTCCCGCGCACGCTCAGACGAGTCACCTTCGCCCCGGCCTCGGCGCAGGCGCAGGCCGAGGCATCCGCGCCGCGAGCCGGTGAAAGGAGGACATGCACATCGTGCCGCGAGGTGAGAAGACCTCGCGTCAGGATCTCGACATGCGCGAGCAACCCGCCCCGGACCTCCGCTCCGGCATATTGCATCACGCGCATCGTTGCTCGCACTCCCTCCCTGCCGGGTCGCTCCCCTGGCAGAGCTTGCCTGAGTGATCGACCGGGCGGAATGGCAGCCGGGGGGCGGTGCCGGCCGCCAACCCGATGCTATACTAGCGCCGACCGAGCCCAGGTTTGCACGATCGGCGAGGGTGCCACAAGTTATCCATCCCGGCGAAAAGGTCTCCTCCATTCAGACCGTTCTTCCCCTCGACGGGGCCGCCTCGCGCGGCAGCCGACCTGCGGAAGCCCGGGAGCGAAGCGAGCCATGAAAGCCCTCATCACCGGCATCACGGGACAGGATGGTTCCTACCTGGCGGAGATGCTGCTCGCCAAAGGGTACCATGTGTATGGAATCATCCGCCGGTCCAGCTCCTTCAACACCGGCCGCATCGACCCGATCTATCAGGACCCCCATGTTCCCGACGCCCGGCTTCACCTCGTCTATGGCGATCTCAACGACGCCAGCTCGCTGAACAAGATCCTGCGCACGATCCGCCCCGACGAGATCTACAACCTGGGCGCCCAGAGTCACGTCCGTGTCAGTTTCGACATCCCGGAGTACACGGCGGAAGTGACAGGGGTCGCGACGGTCCGTCTCCTGGAGGCGATCCGCGAGTCCGGCCTGCACCCGAAGTTCTACCAGGCCTCCTCCAGCGAGATGTTCGGCAAGGCGCTGGAGGTCCCCCAGCATGAGACGACCCCCTTCTACCCGCGGAGTCCCTACGGGGCGGCCAAGGCGTACGCCTACTGGATCACCGTCAACTACAGGGAGGCGTACGGCCTCTTTGCGTGCAACGGGATCCTCTTCAACCACGAATCCCCCCGCAGAGGCGAGACCTTCGTCAGCCGCAAGATCGCCAAGGCCGCCGCGAGGATCAAGCTGGGGCTGCAGGAGGAGCTGTATCTGGGGAACCTGGACGCGAGAAGGGACTGGGGGTTCGCGGGGGACTACGTCGAGGCCATGTGGCTGATGCTCCAGCAGCAGGAGCCGGACGACTACGTCATCGCCACCGGAGCAACCCACAGCGTTCGGGACATCCTGGAGTTGGCCTTCGGCCATCTGGACCTCGACTGGAAGACGCATGTGAAGATCGACCCGAGGTACTACCGCCCCACGGAGGTGGACCTGCTGGTCGGAGATGCCAGCAAGGCGATGCGGGAGCTGGGATGGAAGCCCAAGGTATCCTTCAGGGAACTGATCGTCATGATGGTCGAGGCGGACCTCGAGGCCGAGCGTCGCAAGATCGAGGGAACCGGAAGCGGGGACCGCGGCAGCGCGAGGGCCATTCTCGAGGCCACGATCAAGAAGGCGGCTGACCCGGACTAGCCCATGAGCTTCTGGTCAGGCAGGCGCGTCACGGTCACGGGAGGGGCGGGGTTTCTGGGATCCTTCGTCGTGGAGAATCTCCGGCGGAGAGGGTGCGAGGAGATCTTCGTCCCCAGGAGCACGGATTACGATCTCGTCGAGATCGAGGCGGTCAGGCGGCTCTACGCCCACGCCCGTCCCGACATTCTCTTCCACCTGGCCGCGCGAGTCGGAGGCATCGGCGCCAACCGGTCGAACCCGGGCCGGTTCTTCTACGAGAACCTGATGATGGGGGCCCAGTTGATGGAGGAGGGACGGCGTGCGGGGGTCGAGAAGTTCGTCGGCATCGGCACCATCTGCGCCTATCCCAAGTTCACGCCGATCCCCTTCAAGGAGGAAGACCTCTGGAACGGGTATCCCGAGGAGACCAACGCTCCTTACGGGCTCGCGAAGAAGATGCTCCTGGTGCAGTCCCAGGCCTACCGCCAGCAGTACGGCTTCAACTCGATCGTTCTGTTCCCCGTGAACCTCTATGGGCCAGGGGACAGTTTCGACCAGGACCGCTCGCACGTTATTCCAGCCCTGATCCGGAAGTGTCTGGAGGCCGTCCGGGGCGGCAGACCCTCCATCGAGGTCTGGGGAGACGGAACCGCAACGCGGGAGTTCCTCTACGCGGAGGACGCGGCCGAGGGGGTCTGCCTGGCGGCCGAGAGGTACTCCGGCTCGGAGCCCGTGAACCTCGGCTCCGGATGGGAGGTCGGCGTCAAGGACCTCGCGCAGATGATTGCCCGTCTGACAGGGTTCGCGGGAGGAATCGTCTGGGACGCCAGCAAGCCCAACGGGCAGCCCCGCAGGCGAGTGGACACCTCCCGGGCCGAGCGCCTCTTCGGGTTCCGCGCGAAGACGACCCTGGAAGAGGGGCTGCGCCGGACAATTGACTGGTACCGGCTCCGGATGCCCTGAGCGCTTGAAAGGCACCCGCAGCCCCGGGACATTTCTTCGCTCCGAGGAGCAGCTGCCGCACCTAGCAGAACAGCCGCGGAGCCCTCTCGGGCGAGCTGAGGCCAACGGCCGATGCTGATCCTCTACGCGGCGATGAAATTCGACTACGGAAAGCCGGAGCAAGGTTACAGCTTCGAGCACTACAACTTCCACGACTCTCTCCTGCACATGGGCCACGACATTCTCTACTTCGACTTCATGACCCTGCTGCAGAGCCGTGGCAGGGACGGAATGAACCGTCGCCTGATCGAGGTCGCGAAGGCCGAAAAGCCCGGCCTGATGTTCACCGTTCTCTTCACGGACGAGCTCGACCGGAAGGCCGTGCGGCAGATCACCGATGATACGGACACCGTCACGATCAACTGGTTCTGCGATGACCATTGGCGCTTCGACGGCTACTCCCGTCACTGGGCGGGCTGCTTCAACTGGGTGGTCACGACCGCCGCCAGCGCCCTGCCGAAGTACGAAAATGCGGGCATTCACAACGTCATCAAGAGTCAGTGGGCCTGCAACAGCTTCCTCTACAGGAAGCTCCCCCTCCCTCTGGTGCACGATGTGAGCTTCGTCGGCCAGCCTCACGGCAACAGGCGCGAGATCATCCAGGCCGTCAAGGACGCGGGCATACAGGTGGACGCCTGGGGAACCGGCTGGCCATCCGGACGGCTGTCGCAGGAGACGATGATCCGTACTTTCAATCAGAGCCGCATCAACCTCAACCTGGCGAATGCCTCCGTTTCCGGCCCGGCCTCCGCTTCGCCCGCGCCGGGAGCCTTGCGCAGGACGCTGTCCCGATCGCTCGATCGGGTGCCCCTGGGGGCGGGGCTGAAGCGGGCCGCCAGGAGAGGAATGGAGGTCTTGAGGGCTTCCGCATCCGGCGCGAGACCGCCGGCTTCGGCCGGCCCGCAGGCTTGCGCCGAGTTGGATCAGATCAAGGGGAGGAATTTCGAAATCCCCGGATCCGGGGGGTTTCTCCTGACGGGACGCGCCGACGATCTCGAATGCTACTACGAGATCGGCAAGGAGATCGTCTGCTTTGACGGAGTGGACGATCTCATCGGGAAGCTGCGACATTATCTCGCGCACGAAGAGGAGAGAGCCGCCATCGCCCGGGCCGGATACGAACGCACACTACGCGAGCACACCTACACGAACCGCTTCAGGGACATCCTCCGCCGCGCCGGGGTGGCCGGCACCCCCGCGGCCCCGACGGCAGAAGCGCGCCCGGGCCGGACCGTGGACGTGACCTGAATGGGCGCTTCCCCGCGCGTGAGCGTCATCATGCCGGTCCACAACGGCGAACGGTTCGTCGAAGAGGCCGTCGAAAGCATCCTCGGTCAGACCTTTGGGGATTACGAGTTCATCATCCTCGACGACGGATCGACCAGGGCCACTCGGGGCTGGCGGCCTCGCTGAACAGGGGCCTGAGCGTCGCACGCGGCGAGTACATCGCCCGGATGGACAGCGATGACCGGGCGCTGCCGGAGCGGCTGGAGAGGGAGGTGGCCTTTCTGGATCGGCACCCGGAGGTCGGAATAGTCGGAACGGCTTTCCGTCCCATCGACCAGAACGGCCGCGTGGGGGAGCTGCGTCGCCTGCCGCAGGAGCACATCGACATCCGCTGGGCCAGCCTGCTCGCCAACCCCTTCGCCCACCCGACGGTTGCCTTCCGGACGATCCGTGAGGTGATCTCCTCCTCGGGGATCAGCCTCTCGGAGGTCAGCCGGCTCCGCTGCTTGTTCACAGCAGGCGACGAGCGCGAGTCCGGGCCGGAGAGCAGGCGGGCCGAAATTGCCGAGCACTATCTCGACTTGCTCGATGCGTTCATCGAGCTCTGTCCTGGGGAAGCCGGCGTGGGAGCGCTGAGGCGCCGCGAGGCCCTCAGGGTGGCGCGCCTCGCCCTGCGCCCTCCTCTTCCCTCCGGGTGGCGCCGCCTGCTGGGACGGGCCCTGGCGATGGATCCCGGTCTGCCGTGGAGGTTCCTGGCGGATCTCTCGATGGCCGCGGGCCGCAGGCTGCGGCGCTCTCTGAACGCGACCCAGCCTGGCCGCACCCGTTGACCTCGAGCCGAGGGGCGTGCTTGCTCCAGCTCGAGGGAGAGAAGAGGCTCCCCCCCTGAGCGATTGGGGGCGACCTGAGACTACGGAACCATACTTAGAATGCGCATCCCTGAAGAAATGGACTGGCGTATCCTTCGGGACGCGAAGCCGTGAGCGCCGGGCGCCGAACTCCGGAACGGCGCGGCAGGGGATATGGCGGAGTCCACGCGCCGTTCTTTCCTGAGCCTTCCCAGGCGAGCTCTTGTCAGGCGCGGCCACGGCTACGCACTCGCACTTCTGGTCGGATTGAGCCTCCTCATCTCCTACAGCGAGCTCAAGTCGGTTTCGGACGATTCGATCTTCCTCAGCAGCGACAGCTGGGACTACCTGTCGATCGCTCAGAATCTCCATCATGGGAACGGTTACAAGATAACCAAGGGAACCACCTTGGTCAGTCAGGAGCCGACTTCATACCGCACCCCCGGGTATCCGGCGTTCATCCTGGCTTTCATGAAGGTCTTCGGGGAGGAGAAGG
>QHYA01000177.1 GCA_003223995.1 Acidobacteriota bacterium
GATGCCCATCGCGGTCGGAGAAAAGGCCCCTGATTTCACGCTCAAGGGGCACGATGACAAGGAGTACAGGCTTTCGGATTTCAGGGGAAGGAACATCGTGCTCGCCTTCTATCCTCTGGATTTCAGCCCCGTCTGCACAAAGGAGAACACCTGCTTCCGGGATGACCTGAAAATGTTCAACGGCCTCAACACGCAGGTGCTGGGGATCAGCGTTGATTCGGTCTGGGCGCACAAGGCCTTCGCCCGGGAGCTGGGTGTGACCTATCCGCTTCTCGCCGACTTCCATCCCAAGGGCGAGACCGCCAGAAAATACGGACTCTACCTCGAGGACAAGGGGATCACGGCGCGAGCGACCGTCATCATCGACAGGGAGGGGATCGTCCGGCACGTCGAGATCTACGACATTCCGCAGCAACGGGACAACAAGAAGCTGCTGGAGACGCTGAAGAAGATCGCTGCCTGATCCCCGGAAGCGGAACGGCATGACATCCACGGGCCGAGCGGGGAAAAAAGGCCGGGAAAGAACTAAGCGAAGCGCCCTGCGAGACATTCGGCGGGGCGCTTCGCTCGCCGGTAGCGGGAGTCACCTGGGGGGAGCCATCTCGGGGTCTGGCTTACAGGTGGTCCCTTTTCCTTGTTCTTTTATACGCCCACCCGGCACACTTCGTCAGCCCTTGCCGATCGATCTTGTCTCAGCAGTGATACTTGTTTCTTCTAGATCTGGAACGGAGGCAGGGGCTTCGTGACGTTCGCATTGTCCGGTGGCCAGCTCCTCATGACGATCCCGAAATCACACGCTGCCCAATGCCGCCGCCTCCCGGCGCCTCGCCAAACCCACTGGATATCCGGAAGTGGCGTCGCGGAGTATCCAGCAGGTCACGTTGCTGCCAGAGGTGTGGGCCTGACCGCCACAGGGTTATCCACAGGCAATCCACAGGCATTCCACCGCTTTTGCACAAAATGCTGCGACTCACCGGCGAATGACCCCTATATTTTGTGTTCGCAGCCCTTGACAAGCCCCTTTCTGCAGGGCTAGTCTGAAAGGGGCAGGAGACGCTGCCACTCGGTCGCGGAGTTCCGCAGAGGGGGGCTTCCCAACCGGGCCGTGAGGGTGGCTTCTGCCATGGGCACCATCGGTCGAACGTAGAGATCGGAAGCTAGCAGCCGCTATTAGCAAACAAGAACACTCGAAAAGGAGAGGCTCTCATGCTCGAACCGCAGGCGCAGCCCTCGGAGTCTTTGCGCTCGCCGAAGACAGGGCCCGGCGGCCTTCGTCCGGCCGAGAGCAGCGGTCTGTCCTTTCCCCGCCTGCACACCCGTCCAGGGGTCGATCCCTTCGACGAAATCGAGTGGGAAACGCGCTCCGCCCTGATCACCAACGAGAAGGGAGAGACGGTCTTCGAGCAGAAGGACGTCGAGGTCCCGAAGCCCTGGTCGCAACTGGCCACGAACATCGTCGTCCAGAAATACTTTCGGGGGACACTGGGGACGCTCGAGCGAGAGCACTCCATCAGGCAACTCGTCGGACGGGTCTCGCGCACCATCGCCGGATGGGGTCGGAAGGACGGCTATTTCGCCACGGACGGGGACGCCGATGCCTTCGAGGCCGAATTGGTGCATCTGCTCCTCCATCAGAAGATGTCCTTCAACAGCCCTGTCTGGTTCAACGTCGGGATCGAGCCTCGCCCCCAAGCATCAGCATGCTTCATCAACTCGGTCCAGGACACGATGCAGTCGATCCTCGATCTGGCGAAAACGGAGGGGATGCTCTTCAAGTACGGCTCCGGCACGGGCTCCAACCTTTCGACCATCCGCTCCTCCAAGGAGAGGCTCGCGGGCGGGGGGACCGCCTCCGGACCGGTCTCGTTCATGCGCGGTTACGACGCCTTCGCCGGGGTGATCAAGAGCGGCGGGAAGACCAGGCGCGCCGCGAAGATGGTCGTCCTCAACGTGGACCATCCCGACATCCTGGAATTCATCAACTGCAAGGCAAGCGAGGAGAAGAGGGCCTGGGCGCTGATCCATGCCGGATACGATCCGGGCTTCAACGTCCCGGGAGGCGCCTACGATTCGGTTTTCTTCCAGAACGCCAACCATTCCGTCCGCGTCACCGACGAGTTCATGCGGGCCGTGATCGACGATGGCGACTGGCAGCTCAAAGCGGTCACCACGGGCCGGCCCGTGACAGCGGTCCGGGCGCGCGCGATCATGAAGGCGATCTGCGAGGCGGCCTGGTTCTGCGGCGATCCGGGGCTCCAGTTCGACACGACCGTCAACGACTGGAATCCGGTGATCAGCACGGCGAGGATCAACGCCTCGAACCCTTGCAGCGAATACATGTTCATAGACGATTCCGCGTGCAATCTGGCCAGCCTCAACCTGATGAAATTTCGGCGGGCCGAGGACGGGGAGTTCGACGTGGAAGCGTTCCGCCATGCCGTCGATACGACGATCCTGGCCCAGGAGATCATCGTCGACAACGCCTCCTACCCGACCGCCCCGATCGAGAGGAACTCCCATGACTACCGGCCGCTAGGGCTCGGCTATGCCAACTTGGGAGCGCTATTGATGGCCCGCGGCCTTCCTTACGACTCCGACGAGGGGCGGGCGTACGCGGCGGTGATCACCGCGCTGATGTGCGGCGAGGCGTATGCCGAGTCGGCCCGGATCGCCGAGAAGATCAGCGCTTTTGCCGGCTACGCCTGCAACCGCGACGCCTTCCTCAGGGTCATCGGCAAGCACCGGGCGGCCGCGCATGTTCTCCCGGACGGCCTCACGCCTCGGCCGCTGCTGTCGGCGGCGCGAGGGGCGTGGGACGAGGCCCTTTCACTTGGCAAGGCCCACGGCTACCGGAACGCGCAAGTGACCGTGCTGGCGCCCACCGGTACGATCGCCTTCATGATGGATTGCGACACGACCGGGATCGAGCCCGACATCTCGCTGGTCAAGTACAAGAAGCTCGTCGGCGGCGGCCTGCTGAAGATCGTCAACAACACCGTCCCACTGGCCCTGAACCGGCTCGGCTACTCCCGCTCGGAGATCGAGGCGATTTGCGACCACATCGACCGGCAGGGGACCATCGAAGAGGCTCCAGGACTGAAGGAGGGGCACCTGTCGATTTTCGACTGCGCCTTCAGCGGGTCCGGCAAGCGCTCGATCCACTACTCGGGACACATCCGGATGATGGGGGCGGTCCAGCCGTTTCTGTCCGGCGCCATCTCGAAGACCGTGAACCTTCCCGAACACTCGCAGGTCGAGGAGATCGAGAAGACCTTCATCGAGGGCTGGCAGCTCGGCCTGAAGGCGATCGCGCTCTACCGCGACGGCTGCAAGCGCAGCCAGCCGCTCTCCAGCCAGCCGGGCAAGAAGGATGAAGAGGCCCTCCGCCCAGAGCCGCCTCGCCCGCTGCGCCGGCGGCTGCCGGACGAGAGGCAGTCGATCACCCACAAGTTTTCCATCGCCGGCCACGAGGGTTACATCACCGTCGGCATGTACGAGGACGGAACGCCAGGTGAGATCTTCGTCACGATGGCCAAACAGGGATCAGTTGTCTCCGGGCTGATGGATTCCTTCGCCACGGCGATCTCTCTGACACTGCAGTACGGCGTCCCCTTGAGGGTGCTCTGCGACAAGTTCAGCCACTCCCGCTTCGAGCCCGCAGGGATCACGAACAACCCCGAGATCCTCTTTGCCAAGTCGATCACGGACTACATCTTCCGCTGGCTGGCGCTGAAGTTCCTTCCGCCGGACCAGGCGGCCGAGATTACCGGCCACCCCCCGGCCCGCGAGGCGGCGGAGGAAGACCCCGGCGAGGGCGCCGGCCTCGAGCCAGGCCGGACAGGGGATCCGGAGGAAAGCCGTGGCCCTTCCGGCCCGGCCCACTCCGCCAAGCCTGCGGCCGGCGTGAAGGCCGCGACGCGCGAGGATCGCCCCCGTGCGGCAGCGGGGTCGCCGGGTTCGACCCGCGTCGCATCCAGCGGACCGAAGGGGGTAATGCCGGGATGGGCCCCTTCGCCGCAAGACTTGACCCCTCCGACCAAGGGGAACGGTCATTCGGGCGGCAGGGCCTCGATCGAGCAGCACGAGAAGCGGATCTATTCCTCCATGGCGGATGCGCCTCCCTGCCATGAATGCGGCGAAATCATGATCCGCAACGGTTCCTGCTACGCGTGCATCAACTGCGGTGCCACCAGCGGCTGCTCATGATGCTCGATACAGCCAGTAGTCCTCGAAGAAGCGGATTGTCGGCGCGAGCACCGGGCGTTCGAGTGCAAGCTCAAGCGGAACTCGCGAAAGCCATTCGGGCCGCCGTGCTCGAACGGGACGGTGGCGTCTGTGTCTACTGCGGCGAGTCCGACGAAAACGGAAGGCTCATTGTTGAGCTGGTCGTTCCCGTTTCGCGCGGCGGAAGGCCGACATGGCCGAACCTCCAAGCCGCCTGCGCCTCTTGCCACGAGGAAAAGGGGACGCTCACCGCCTTCGAGTACTCGCTCTACCTTTTCGAGACGCGCCTGCAAGAGACGCTGGCCAAGCTCAGTGCTCCATCCCGGAAATACGGTGTCGCAGCGAGGGGGCCGAGACGCGCCGCCGCCAAGGCACGCGACTGAGGAATCCGGTAGAACCCACTCGTCGTCCTGACCTTGCTCGTCAGCCGCGGCCATCGGCTTGACGAGTTCGCTCTCCTCGCTGGCGCGGCCGCCAATCGTCCGCCTAGATCCCACCTCGCCGCCGACTCGCGCTACACTTGCCCGGCATGTTCCAGAGGGTCTTCGTCGTGCCGCCGGAGATGAAGGGGATCACCGTCCAGGCGCTGATCCACAGGATGAGCGGATTTCCGCATTCCGTCTGCCAGGGGCTGATCGACGCCGGCTGCGTCCAAGTCGGGCGGCGAACGGCCGAGGACCATGCCGAGACGCTGGCCGCTGGCGCCAGAGTGGTCCTTCTTTACGATCCCCACACGCACTACCGCCCGCGCCCCCGTGCCCGACCTGGCGAGGGATACCGCGTCATCTACGAGGATCGGGACATGATCGTCGCGGACAAGGACGCGGGGCTTCTCTCGGTTCCCACACCGGACCTGGAAGCCCCTTCGCTCGCCGAACGTCTCTTCGAGGCGCTTGCATCCCGGGGCTTGAAGAAACCCCAGCTCTACGCCGTCCACCGGCTGGACCGCCAGGTCTCCGGCCTTCTCGTGTTCGCGCGGTCTTTCGAGGCGCTGTGGGGGCTCGTTCCTCAGTTCGAAACGCACACCGCCAGGCGGCTCTACCTTGCCATCGCTGAAGGAGAGATCGAGGCCTCTTCGGGGACCGAACGCTCGCGGCTCGCAGCTCATCCCTCCTCGCGGCGCGTCAGGGTCGATCCGGATGAAGGAAAACCGGCCGTCACTCACTGGACCGTGCTCGAGAGATTCGACGGCGCGACGCTCTGCCGCGTCGAGCTGGAGACTGGCCGCAAGAACCAGATCAGGGTCCACTTCGCCGACATGGGGCATCCGCTGGTGGGAGACGAGAGGTACAGCCACCCGTCGCCTCTGCTGAGACGGGTCGCCCTCCACGCCGAGCTGCTCGAATTCGAGCATCCGGTACAGGGTGGACGCACCGCGTTTCGCTCGCCGTTGCCGGCCGACATGATGCGCCTCCTGCACCATCTTCGCGCTCGTGGCACGCTGGCCGATCCGACGCTTCGCCCGCTGTCGCCGGAGGCGGAGCGGGAGCTTGCGAGGATCGGGCTGGCCTCCGGAGCGACCGGCGTCGCGGCGGGGGAGACTCGGCCTGCTGCCGCTGCTGCCGGGGGCCAGAGGGAGGCTCCCCAGAGGAAAGAACCCACCGCGGTCAAACGACCCGAGGCTCCTGCCGGGAGAGCTGACCAGCGGGAAGGCGACCAGCCGGAGGCGCCTCCGGGGCACAGACACGCATGGCCAGGCAAAGGACCCGCTGCAAAGCCGCCCCAGGTTCGCTCCGAAAGGGATCTGCTTCGCGGCCGGTGGGCGAAGGGACATCGGCCGGTTCAGGGAAAGAAGGGGCCGCACCATGCCACGGAAGGCCGCCTCGCGGACCCGGGTTCGTGGATTTCGTGGGAACAGACAGGGGCGCGAGCAGTCCGAGCCGCCGGAGAAACGGACCGAACTTTCCAACGCACCAGCGAAACAGGCCGGGCGATCCGAAGGGCTCGCGAAGCAACCCGATGGTTCGGGCCCGACGAATCGGCGAGCACCGAAGTCTGCCTGGCTCCGCCGCCGCGAGCAGAAGAGGTACGACCCGTCGATCCCTGAATGGGTCAAGCGGCGCATGGGCCTCAAACCTCCGAGATCGAAGTGATTCCATCAAGTGGCTGACGCGCCCCGCGGCGCGAGTGGAGAAAAACTCATGGGCAAGAGCACAGCCGAAATGCTGGCCGAGAAGGCAACCAAGCTGCAGAAGAGGCTTGCCGAGAAGGGGACCTCCCTTTCCGCCGAGAAGAGCAGGGAACTCAGAAAGCTGATCAAGCGGACACAGAGGCGGCGGCGGGCTCTTCTGTCGAGAGGGAAGAGAGAAGAGGAGCGGAAGACGAAGAAGCAGCGGAAGCCCGCAGCGTAGCAGACGCACCGGTTCCCGTCTCAGAGATGTCTCGGCGTGATCGGGCTATTTGACCGAGGGCAATGCAGCAGGCTTGGATTCAGCGGAGGAGTTCAGAGACCCGGGATGAGATTCACAAGGTCGGGAAGCGCGTGCAGAAACTCCTCGCCAGCACCCAAATAGTAGGGCAACTGAAGCGTGAGATGCGCGGCGGACAGCGACAGGCAGAGATGGAACAGCGGGAGCCCCCAAACCCCCTCGTCCAGAAGATTGGCAGGAGACCCCGCGCCTCCCGGCCGGTCGCTTCCTTTTCGTGACTCCCGTCGCACGGTCTGAAGCAGGATGGCCACTGCCACTGCCGCCAGGGCGAGAGGCAGCACGATCGATATGAGGGGCATCGGCGCCGGGCCCTTTCCTTCGGGGAACTTCCCCTCGCTGTCGGGGGGAAAGCCCTCATAGCCCCAGATCCCGCGAGAAGCGAGTAGGTAGATTCCTGTTGACGCCAGGGCGGCAAGGGTCAGAAGGCGGCGCCGGGCGATGCTTGTTCCCGCAAGAATACCCACGGCCCCACCCGCCATCACGCCCCCTGCCGAACACAGGAGCCAGAGCCACCCAGCTTCCCGGCAGGCGTCGTCCACGGTGAGAACCGGGGCTCCGATGAAACCGTAGTGGTAGGGCATGTCGGCCAGGCGGACCTGCAAGACCCACACGACGAAGGCGGCCGCGAGCCCCACGGCGAGGCCGGCGCCGGCGGCCCCGAAGTGGGCCTCCCCGCGATCCGCCCTCGAGGAGCGCGCCCCCGCTGGCTTCCGGCTACCCGGGGCCTGCCTGCCAGCGCGCTCGCGAGGGGCGGCCGTCACGGCTTCTCCTCCGGCTCGCCTTTCTCCCGCTGCCTCGCTTCGCGCAGCAGGAAGTCGATGTCCGCATCGGACAGCTCGTAGAGCGCCAGGTTTTCTGTGGTCCCTTTCATGGTCGCGACCGCCGGTCTCGTTTGCCCCTCGGGCCTGACGATGAAGACAGGCCCGCTCGAGCGCCAGCGCGCGGCCTCCAAGTCGAGTTCCTCCGGGCGGATGAGCTGGACTCGCGCCGACAGCTTGCCACGCAGCTCGAGGTCCTTCAAACCCAGCCCGATCGGCCCGCTGTTGAGGATCGTCCCTTCCTTCGGAAGGGGTGCCAATGTGACCGCCGTGGCCACCTCCTCCGGATAGACCTTCTCATAATAGGTCGCGAGCCTCTCCCGAAGGTCTGCCCCGGGTCGCAGCACGTCGCGCCGGAAATAGATCAGCGTCTCCGGCGTGACAAGAGCCAGGTCGTACTTCTCCGGATGGGAGGTCACGTCCCGGAGCGCGTAGACCGGCTTGCCGAAGTAGGTGATGTCCTCGACTCTTCTCTGGATCGTGAGGTAGTAGAAGAAGACGTCCGCTTCGGCGGGCCTCGACGCCGGCTCTTCGAAGTTCCAGACGCGGTTCTGCAGCCAGCTCCCGTAGAAGCCGGCGGGATACTGTCCGGTCGCGTAGATCCACAACGGGTGGACGGGCCGCCCGGGCGGGGCGCTCACCAGGTCGAGCAGCTCCCATCCGAAAGCGAAACGTCCGGTCCCGTGCGAGCCTCCCTCGATGAACCGCCACGGGGAGGCGAACGCGCCGCTGCGCGCGGCGGCGGCCGCTTCGCCGAAGAGCATCTTCTGCTTGCGCTCCGCCAGATCGCGCGTGCCTGCCAGAAGCGTCAACGACGCCGCGCTCGCCGCGATCGCCAGCCCTGCGGCCAGACAAAAAGGAGCGCGCCAACGCTCCCGAGCGGCGTCGATCGCGGGCGCCAGGAAGGCCAGCCCCAGGACTGCGGCCGGGAGCATGTAGCGGGTGGTCGTGTCGAACAGGATGCGGGGCGAGACGAAGTAGGGAAGGAAGGCCGCCGGCAATTGCAGGGCCAGCAACAATCCGGTTGCGTCCCCATCCCCCTTCGACATCCAGGCGGCGTTGACGGTTCTCCAGACGGCGCGGCAGGCATGCCAGAGTCCGAACGGGACGACGGCCCCCCAGAAGAAGGGGCCCATTCCTCCGTCCACTCCCCCCGCGCCGACATCCCTCATGGACATCGCGAAGAGATAGAGAGGCTGCTTGATGATCGTGGCGAGCAGCGATGGGCTGGTGAGCAGCATGTCGGTCGGCGCGAGCGCCGTTTCAAAGATCTTGAGCGGACCGGGGCTCACGCCATAGGGGTAGACCGGATTGCCGAGAGCGAGAAGGTTGCGCAGGTACCAGTAAACGCACAGCGCGATGGCCGGAAGAGCGAAGAGAAGACCGATCCGCAACAGGCCCCGCGACCGCACCGGTTCGTGGCGCAGGCCCAGAAACACCAGCGGCCAGAGGGCGGTCAGCGGCAGCAGGAAATGGTACTTCGTGCCCGCGAGAAGACCGCTCGCAATCCCGCATAGAAGAAGAGCCCCTGCCGACCCTTGCCGCGCGTATCTCAGAGCTCCCCAGACAGCGGCGCCGTAGAAACCGGCGAGCGTGATGTCGGTGTAACAGGAGGTCGCCTGCTTGAGGGTGACGGGAAAGAGGAGGAACAGCAGCGCGCAGCAGAGCGAGGCGCGTCGGGAGGCGCCCAGCTCGCGAGCCAGTGCCACGACGGCTGCCGCCGCCAGCGCCGCCGTCATCGCCTGCGCCCCGTCGGTCCATCGCAGATCCCCGCGCAGGATCGTGGGCCACATGAACAGCAGGTCCGCATTCAGCGGGTAGGCGAACCACGGGCGCAGCTCCAGCGGCAGGATCACGAAGCGGTGGCGGACGACAGCCTCGAGCACGGGGGGCAGGTGGTGGGCGAGATCGTCCACGCTGCGCGGCGGAAGGTAGGCGATCGCCGCCAGCGCCCAGATCCAGGCAGGGAGGGCGAGCGCCGCGAACGCGATCAGCTCGGGCGGGCGCAGCTCCAGGAAGCCTTCCAGGAGGCTGCGAGCATCCCTGCGGAGACCTTGCAGGAGGCGTGAGCTGGTGGCCCACACACAGGTGGCGAGCAGCGACGAGCCGAGCAAGACGCTCGCGCCGATCAGGGCTTTCCGTGTGAGCAGCCCCGTCGCTCCAAGAAGCGTCTCGAGGGCAATGATCTGCGCGGATGCGATCGTCCCGGCGAAGAGAGCGCGAGCGGGGAACCGGTCGATCGAGACGGCGTGGGAGAGCGCCAGTCCCGACAGCACGCTGAGCAGCGTCAGCGAAAGCGTCAGCACGAGCGGCCGATTATACCGGTTGGAAAGAAGCCGGCTCGCCCGTCGCGGAGCCGATGCCGCCCACGAAACGGCGCGAGCCGGCTCAGGGCCTTTTGGGCCGGCGCCGGCGGCGGCATCGCCATCTCGTACCTCATTCTCGAGTAAAAGACCGCCAACGTGAGAAACAGAGAGGCAAGCTGCTCGCCCGCGAGCGCATCGAGGCGCTGTTCGACGAGGCAACGCTCTTCCTGGAAACGGGGCTGCTAGCCGCCCACAACCGCTACGGCGGCGAGGCGCCCGCGGCCGGAGTCCTCACGGGCGTCGGGCTCGTATACGGCCGCGAGGTCGTCGTCGTCGCCAACGACGCGACGGTGAAGTCCGGGGCCTGGTGGCCGGAGTCGATCGGGAAGATCCTTCGGGCCCAGGAGATCGCGATGCGCTGCCGCGTTCCGATCGTCTATCTCGTGGACTCCGCCGGGGTGAACCTCCCCTATCAGGACGGTGTCTTCCCGGGGCAGTACGGGGCGTCGCGCATCTTCCACTACAACGCCGTGATGCGCCGCCTGCTGCGCGTTCCGCAGATCGCCGCAGTCATGGGACAGTGCGTCGCCGGAGGGGCCTATCTGCCGGCCCTTTCGGACGTGATCCTGATGACGCGCGGGTCATCTTTCATGGGGCTCGGAGGGCCGAAGCTGGTCTACGGCGCCCTTCGGGAGCGCGTGGACCCGGAGACCCTCGGCGGCGCGGAGATGCACACGACCATCAGCGGCGTGGCCCACTACCTCGCGGAAGACGACGCGGAGTGCATCGGCAGGATCCGCGAGATGATCGGCCGGCTCCCACCGGCCCGGAGGATGGACCTCTCCCTCGCCGATCCCGAACCTCCCGCGTTCGATCCATCGGAGATCGGGGGCTTGCTGCCGCGACGCCACCAGCAGGGCTACGACATGTACGAGATTCTCGCAAGGCTCGTGGACGGCTCCCGCATCGATGAGTTCCAGGAAGGGTTTGCGCGAGAGCTGATCTGCGCGCACGCGCGGCTCGACGGCATTCCCGTGGGCATCCTCGCCAATCAGAGGCTGCCAACCCGCCCGGCCGGCGACAGGACGAAGATGAACCTCGGAGGGGTCTTCTATCCCCAGAGCGCCCGGAAGGCAGCGGAGTTCATCGAACTCTGCGACCGCCGGGGTTCTCCGCTGCTTTTCGTGCAGGACGTCACCGGCTTCATGGTGGGCACCGAGGCTGAGCAGCAGTCGATCATCCGCTTCGGCGCGGACATGGTCGAAGCAATGGCGACCTGCGCCGTGCCCAAGATCGCTCTGACCGTGGGGCATGCCTCCGGAGCGGGGTACTACGCCATGGCGGGGCAGGGTTTCGATCCGGACTTCCTCTTCACCTGGCCATCGGGAAGGATGGGGGTGATGGAAGGGGAATCGGCCGTCCAGGCGCTCTTCGGCGGCGAGCTGGAGACGCTGGCCAAGGAGAAGGGGACCCTCGATCAAAAGCCGGAACTGAAGTCCCGCATAGCGAAAACGCGCGAGGACTACGAGCGGCACCTGGATTCCCTCTTCGCCGCAGCGCGGGGATTCGTCGACGCCATCATCTTCCCCGAGGAGACCCGGCAGGTGCTGTCCCTCGCCCTCCGGACGTCGATCAACAACCCCAAACCCCATCTTGGCAACTACCAGCTCCCCGTCGAGCGGCGGGAGGAGCCCAGCCCGCAAACCGCCCCGGCACTCGCGCGGGAGTCCCTCGATCCGCGGGAGGAACGCGCCAAGCCGCGGAAAACACGCTCGCTGTGATCCGCATCGCCAACGGCCAGGGCTTCTGGGGAGACTCGGTGGACGCTCCCGGCCGGCTGGTCGAGGAAGGCCCCCTCGATTACCTCACGCTGGACTACCTGGCCGAGGTGACGATGTCGATCATGCAGAAGCTCCGCCGTCGCGACCCCGCCGCGGGGTACGCCACGGACTTCGTCGACCTCGTGAAGACCTTGCTGCCGCGACTGGTGGAGAAGAACATCCGCGTCGTGGCGAACGCCGGAGGAGTCAATCCGCAATCCTGCCGGGCAGCGCTCCGCGCGGTGGCGAGAGCGGCAGGGTTCGGCGGCTTGAAGATCGGCGTCGTTTCCGGCGATGACATCTTCGACCGCCTTGGCGAGATCCTCGACGCCGGCTGCCCGCTCGCCAACATGGAGGACGGCCGGCCTTTGTCCGAGGTCAGCGAACGGGTCTTGTCCGCCAACGTTTACCTCTCCTCTTACCCGATCGCGGAGGCCCTTGCCGGCGGGGCGCAGATCGTCCTGACAGGCCGGTCGACCGATCCGGGGCTCGTCCTCGGCCCGATGATCCACGAGTTCGGCTGGGAGCGGCAGGATTGGGACAGACTCGCCGGCGGAACGGTAGCGGGGCACATCGTGGAATGCGGGGCGCAATGCTCCGGGGGCAACTTCACACGGTGGTGGGAGGTCGAGGGGTGGGACCACCTCGGGTATCCGGTGGTCGAGGCCGATCCGGACGGCAGCTTCATCGTGACCAAGCACGAGGGGACCGGGGGCATGGTCACCGAAGAGACGATCGCCGAGCAGCTCGTTTACGAGATGGGGAATCCTCGCCGGTACGTCACTCCCGATGTCGTCGCCGACTTCACGTCGGTCCATCTCGAGCGGTGCGGCCCCGACAGGGTTCGTGTCAGCGGCGCGCGAGGCGCCCCGCCGACCGACACCTACAAGGTCTCGATCTCCTACCTGGACGGATTCAAGGCCGTCGGTCAGGTGACCATCGCCGGCCCGCACGCGATCGCGAAGGCGAGAGTCTGCGCGGAAGCGCTTTGGGGAAGGCTCCGCCGCGCCGGCTTCACCTACCAGGAGACCCTCACCGAGCTGGTTGGTCTCGATTCCTGCCACGGCACGATCCCCCAGCCCCCCTCCCACCTCAACGAGGTGGTGCTGCGGGTTGGAGTCAAGGACCGAGATCGCGCCAAGGTCGATCGCTTCGGCAAGGAGATCGCGCCCCTGGTGACCTCCGGCCCTCCCGGGGTGACGGGATTTGCCGGGGGGCGGCCGAAGGCGACCGAGGTCGTTTCCTTCTGGCCCGCCCTGATCCCCAAGGAGCTGGTGCGGACAACCGTCACCGTGGAGAAGGCCGCCGGATGATGCGGTTCTCATCCGGCCGGTTTCGCGCCGGCGGGCAGCGGTTCGCCTGCGGGAGGGGGTGAAGTGAGGCGGGTCCCTCTCTCACGAATCGCCCACGCCCGCTCGGGCGACAAGGGGACGGGGTCCAATGTCGGGCTGATCGCAGCGGACGATCGCGGATACGAAATCCTCCTTGCGCGGGCGACCGCCGAGAAGGTGAAAGCGCATTTCGGCGGGATCGTGCGAGGAGTCGTGGAGCGCTACGAGGCGCCCAACCTTCGCGCGCTGAACTTCATCCTTCATGATTCCCTCGGAGGCGGCGGAAGCGCGAGCCTGAGGACGGACGCCCAGGGGAAGACGCACGCCCTCGCGCTGCTGATGATGGAGATCGAGATCCCTGACGATTACCAGACCCCCTACCCCGAAGGTTCTCCTTCCAAGGGCCCTCCAGCCGAAGGACTCTCCGCGCCGCGAAGGAAGAGCAGATGAGTTTCCGGCACATCCGCATCGAGCAAGAGGGGAGCGTCGCCACACTCACCCTCGCGCGCCCTCCAGTCAATGCCCTGGGGCGAGAGCTGGTGGAAGACCTCGCGGCCGCCTGCGACACGTTGTCCGCCGGGGCTCCTGTCCGCGCGCTGATCGTTGCCGCCGAGGGGAGGAACTTCTGCGCCGGCGCCGACCTCAAGGAGCGGCAGGGGATGAGCGGGGAGGAGGTCCGCCGCTGGGTGCCGTTCCTGAACGGTGCCTTCCAGCGGATCGCGACACTGCCGTTCCCGACCATCGCCGCGATCCAAGGTGTCGCCGCCGGAGGCGGCTTCGAGCTGGCTCTGGCCTGTGACTTTCGCGTCCTCGAGGAATCCGGGCGTGTTGGCCTGCTCGAAGTGACGCTGGGGATCATCCCGGGGGCGGGGGGCACGCAGAGGCTTCCTCGCCTGATCGGTCCCGCGCGAGCCAAGCGCTGGATCTTCGCCGCCGGCCTCCACAGTGGTCCCGAGGCGCTGATGGATGGCGCGATCGATTTTCTCGCCCCGGAAGGGGGCGCCATCGAGAGGGCCCGTGCCTTTGCCTCGGATATCGTCCAGAACGCTCCTCTCGCCATCCGCCAGGCCAAGAAGGCCATCGACGCCGGCTTCGACCTTCCGATGGAGGCCGCGCTGCAGGGGGAGATCCGCGCGTACGAGGCGATCATCCCGACCGAGGATCGCCTCGAGGCACTGGTTGCCTTCCGCGAGAAGCGTCCGCCGGTCTGGAAGGGACGCTAGCTTCGCTAGCTGAATCGAGCTGAATCGAAGATCCCGCCGACAGCAGCCCGAAAGGAAGCTTGCCATGACTCCGGTGCGTCCGGACGCGCCGAAGCGGGACAAGAAGGGGCGGAAGGGGAAAGGAGCTTTGCGCATCGGTATCGACGTCGGTGGGACGAAGATCGAGGCGATCGGGCTCGATGAGCGGGGCGAGGCGCTCGCACGCCTTCGGCTGCCGACCCCCCGCGGCGACTACGCGGCTACTCTTGAGACGATCGTCGGGCTCGTTCACGACCTCGAGGCCGCCGCCGGCCGGCGCGGCAGCGTGGGGATCGGCATGCCCGGAGCGATCTCAACCGCGACGAACCTGGTCAAGAATGCCAACTCGATCTGGCTCAACGGCAGGCCGCTCGCTGCCGACCTGGGGGAGCTTCTCGGGAGGCCGCTGAGGTTCGCCAATGACGCGAACTGCTTTGCGCTGTCAGAGGCCATCGACGGCGCGGCTGCAGGAGCGTCGGTGGTTTTTGGCGTGATCCTCGGAACGGGGACAGGAGGGGGCATCGTCGTGGACGGTCGCGTCCTCACCGGGCGCAACGCGATCGCCGGCGAATGGGGCCACAACCCGCTTCCCTGGCCTCGGGAAAACGAGGCGCCGGGTCCCGTGTGCTACTGCGGCCGGAGCGGCTGCATCGAGACCTTCCTTTCAGGTCCTGGTCTTTCGGCCGACCACGAGCGTGTCACGGGGCAGAAGCGCGCGCCCGAGGAGATCGTTGCGGCGGCGGCGAAAGGGGACGAGCGGGCCGAAGCGACTCTGTCTCGTCACGAGGAGAGGCTCGCGAGATCCCTGGCCTCCGTGATCAACATCCTCGACCCCGACGTTATCGTCCTGGGAGGAGGGCTCTCGAACCTGACACGGCTCTACGCGAACGCGCCGCGCCTCTGGGGGAAGTTCGTCTTCTCCGACCGCGTGGACACACGCCTGGCGCCCCCGAACCACGGCGATTCGAGCGGCGTGCGGGGGGCCGCGCTGCTGTGGGAATGATGAGCGGCAACATCGGGCCGGGAGGAACCGGCCCCTGGATGCCGCTGGCCCCCACGCAAGGACTCGGAACAGGGC
>QHYA01000178.1 GCA_003223995.1 Acidobacteriota bacterium
GATCAGTGGCCTCGGGTTTGAAAGCAAGCAGATGGAGGATCTGAGGGACGGGCTGGCCCGCCTCGCGCAACTGCTTGATGCTTTCTGCGCGCAGGCCGGCAGGCTCCCGCGCCTCGATCTCGGTCAGGAACATTCTTTCCATAACGACTCCATGGGTCGACCCCCCCGATTCTTCATTCTGCGCCCTCTCCGGCAACATCCGCCGAGCTCGACGAGCTCTTCGGCCCTTGTCTGCCCACAGGCTGCTCGCCTAGAATAAACGCGGAAGTGGCATCTGACGCCACAATGCCTGGCGGCCCCGAGGGGACGCTTACACACTACCGCCTTCTCGAGAAGATCGGTAAAGGTGGGATGGGGGTCGTTTACAAGGCCCTCGATACTACGCTCAACCGACACGTCGCTATCAAGATCCTCCCGTCCAACCTGATTGCCGATCCCGAGAGGCGGCTTCGCCTGCTACGCGAGGCCCGAACCGCTGCCGCTGTTAATCACCCGAACATCGCCACCATCCACCAGGTCGACGAGGAGGACGGCGTGACCTTCCTCGTCATGGAACTAGTCGAAGGAAAGACTCTGCGAGAGCTTGCCGGCCAGGCTCTCTCCCTTGAGTCTATTGCCAGTATGGGCGAACAGATCGCCCGGGCGCTCGCTGTGGCCCACGCTGCCGGAATCATTCACCGCGACATTAAGCCTGGGAACATCATGGTTCGCGCGGACGGGTACGTGAAGGTCCTCGACTTCGGCATCGCGCGAATCCTACCCCTAGGTCCACGTACTTCTGATGAAGAGACAGTTTCCGGATCACCCGATGGGATACTTCTGGGCACGATCCATTACATGTCGCCCGAACAGGGGCGCGCTGAATTGGTGACGAGCGCATCCGACATCTTCTCTTTAGGTATCGTCCTCTACGAGCTCGCCACAGGGCGGCACCCGTTCACATCCGAGTCAAGGATTGGGGTCCTCCATGCCATCGTTTCTCAGGAAGCCGTCTCACCTTCGAAAGTGAACCCTGAAGTGTCCGCGACGCTCGAGGCGCTGATTCTCCAGATGTTGGAGAAGGATCCCCAGATGAGACCCGGCGCAAGAGAGGTGGAAGTTGTTCTTGGAGCTCTTTCTGGCAAGAGCGCCCGTGCGGCAACCATTATTCCGGCTCCCGCAGCAAAAGGCCACACAGTGGGTCGCGAGAAGGAGCGGGCGGAACTTCGCGCCGCCTACGAGTCCACATCTGCAGGCCGCGGTCTGGTGCTGTGTGTCGCTGGGGAGCCAGGTCTCGGCAAGACTACCCTCGTTGAAGGGTTTCTGGATGACTTGCGCTTTGGTGATGCGTCCTGCTGCATAGCACGCGGTCGCTGCTCCGAACGACTCTCCGGCGCCGAAGCGTATCTCCCCCTTCTTGAGGCTCTCGAGAGTTTGTTCCGCAGCGAGACGGGCGACAGCATCGCACGCATGATGAAGTTGGTCGCTCCCAACTGGTACGCCCAGGTGACTCCCAGTTCGGGCGAACATTCATCGCCGTCCCGCCTGACGGCTCAGACCGTAGCCGTCTCGGAGGAGCGGCTGAAAAGAGAGCTCGTGGCCTTTTCCTACTCGCGTATCGCTACTCGGATCTTCTGCTCGCCAAGCATCCCTTCTTGCAAGTCAAGCTCGACTTGCAGGCGCGCGGCCTCTGCCACGAGATGTGGCTCGGATTCCTCAGTCGTGAAGAGGTCAGCAGGTATATCAGCTTGGAGTTTCCAGAGAATTCTTTCCCGCCAGAGTTTGCGACCTTCATCCACGCCCGCACGGAGGGGAATCCACTCTTCGTCGCAGATCTCGTGCGCTATATCCGGGATCGGGGAGTTATCGCCGAGCAACAAGGGCGCTGGATGATGACGCTGGATCTGCTAAATATCCAGCACGAGCTTCCGGAATCTGTCCGCGCCATGGTTCAGCGAAAGATCGCCCAGCTCGAAGAGGCCGATCGCCGCTTGCTCGGGGCGGCTAGCGTCCAAGGCAACGAGTTCGACTCTGCGACCGTCGCTGATGCGCTTGACCTGGACCCCGATCATGTAGAGGAACGGCTCGGAGGGCTTGCCAGCGTTCACTCAGTGATACGCCAAGTGCATGAGGAGGAACTTCCGGATCGGACACTCACCGTCCGCTACTGTTTCGTCCACGTGCTGTACCAGAACGCCCTCTTCCGCTCGCTGACACCCACACGGAAGTCTTCTCTCTGCGCCAAGGTGGCTAACGCCATTATTGCCCACCACGGAGACAGGAGCGCGAGTCTCGCTGCCGACTTGGCGTTCCTGTTTGACACGGCGCGAGACTCCGTTCAAGCAGCGGTATATTTCTTGCTCGCAGCCAAGAACGCGTCCAAGCTTTTTGCGTACAGAGAGGCGGTGTCTCTCGCCAGGCGCGGCCTGGAACACCTCAAGAGGATGCCGGAATCACCGGAGCGCGACCGACAGGAACTGACCCTGCAGGTCACCCTGGGCCTTGCGCTTCAGGCCGTCGAGGGCTATGCGTCCGTCGAAGTAGAGCAGACCTACGGCCGAGCCCGTCAGCTGTGCCAGCAGCAGGGAGAGGATCTGCACAGGCCTATTGGGCGATGGGCGTATCCCTGCAGCTAAAGGGAGATCTGCTGTCCGCCCGTGAAAGCTTTGAACAGGGGATTGCGCTCTACGGTTCCCCGCTGCAACGGTCCAGGGTTCCTATGTCAGTGCTCGACCCAGGGATCGGTTGCCAGTGTCACCTCGCAAGGACTCTATGGCTTCTGGGGTATCCGGACCAGGCGCTCCGCATGATCCGCGAGACTGTAGCGATGGCCCAGGGGCTTCGTCACCCGGAGAGCTCAGCCTTCGCGCTGGTCTTCACCGCTTCCGTGCATCACTTCCGGCGTGAGCGTCAGATGTGTCAGGAGAACGCGAGAATGGCGATCTCGCTTTCCACCGAGCAGGGACTTCCATTTTACCTTGTATGGGCCAGCATCTATCACGGTTGGGCGGTCGCGAAGGACGATCACTTTGTGGAGGGGATCGCGCAGATCCGGGAGGGTCTCACACGGTGGTCGGCCTCAGGGTCCGAGGTTGTTCGTCCGTACTTTCTCGCTCTGCTTGCCGACGCGCTTATGAACGGTGGCCACCGGGAGGAAGCGCTCTCGGCAGCAGCCGAGGGTTTGGAGGTCGCTTCCCGGACCGGTGAGCGCTACTACGAGGCCGAGCTGTACCGGCTGAAAGGGGAATCACTGCGGCTGCAAGCGGCGGGTGATTTGCTGGCCGGCGGCGGGGATGTGTCGTCCCCTTCCGGTGCCCGGTCGGCGTTGCTGGAGAAGGCCGAAGCTTGTTTTCGCGAAGCAATCGGGATGGCCAGGCGGCAGCAGGCCAGGTCGCTGGAATTGAGGGCCGCAATGGGCCTCTCCCGGCTCTACAAAGAGTCCGACAGGAAAGGCTCCGCCCGGTCGATGCTTGCAGAAGTCTACGGCTGGTTCACGGAAGGATTCGAAACTGAGGAGCTTAGAGAAGCCCGGGGGTTGCTACAGGAGCTCCTGTAGGATCATCTTACCCGTCAAAAGACCATGACTGTCTTCAGCCAATACTTGTCTCCCTCAGAACGATTTCGGGCGCCCATCTCATGCTGGACTTTTATGGTCAATGAGAAGGACCCAAACTTATAGCTCAGATACGGCCCTGCGGATGCTACTCTGCCCTTGAAATCACCAAAGCGGGCCCCGCTGCCCTTGTCAGGGGTCATCTGCCGATAGTAGTAACCCCCAGCCCCTGCGATCAGTTTCTGCCCAAAATGCCAACCGGCTGCGTAGTCCGCGTGGAGCTCATTGCCAGATCTGTAATCTGAAGCATCGTTTTTGGAGTTGATATCGAACATGACCTTTGCTGAAAGCTCCGGACCTCCTTGAGCGAACAACGTGGCAAAGAGGAAGGGCGTGAAAGCATAGTAGTGTCGGCCCGGGTTCAGGAAGTCGCTGGATTGATACTTGCCGGATGGAAGGTTTATGTCAATTCCACCTCCGCCGTGGAAAGAGGCCCGATCCCATCCGAGAATTGCCGGGGCTACCACGAGATCGGCGAAGCCTGCCTTGTGGAGGTGTAAGTTAGCGGCTCTGAGATTCATGTCGAGGAACGCTGCCACGACATAATTTCCGTATCTGGCCCCGAGCAGTCTCTTTTCCGTGATGTGTACGACGCGAACAGACTCCGAAGTGATCGAGAAGTCGATATCCTGGAACAAGAGACCTGGGTTCTTGAATGATGCGGCTTGATAGTGCCCCACACTATTCAGAAGATAGGTTCCCGGAGGAGGCAGCACGACGGCGTCCGCAGCGTCACGAATCGAAGGTCACCCCCGACTTCCGCCAGGTCATCGTCCTCCCGGGTCCTGGGTCTCCTTCACGGCCAGCCCTCGTCGGCGGCTCTCCTCGACCAGCCGGCCGGCGGGCACCGAGATCTCCTGCGGCCTCGCTCCGGGCGGGACCTCTCCTCGCGCCTGGAGCCACGCGACCGCAGCGGCCGGAAACGCGGTGCAGCGCTCCATCGCGGAGAAACCGGTCGCCGGGTCGGGGTGTTCCATGAGATCGATGACGATCGCCATGCCCCTGTCTCGCTCCTGCCCCGCGACCCGGACGCGGAGGACAACGAGATCCGGCTCGCCGGGAAAATCGAGTCGCGCCGAGAGGAGCGCGTGGGTCACCTCGCGCGGCGAGACCTTCATCCCGCTCACATTCACCGCCTCCCGTTGAAAGAAACCCAGCTCCGCAAGCGCGCGGATCTTGGCGAGGTGGCCCGGGTAACGGACCGTCCGGTACTCGAAGCTCTCCAGCTTCCCTTCGAAGGTCCAGGGACAGGTCGATGTGCCGCCGGAGGTCAGGAACGCCTCGCATCGTCCCACGGGGGGCGCAAACTCGACCATCTCTTCTCCTGAAAGGGCCGGCAACCTCGCGACACGGCCTTCTCGCAGGACCACCGCCTCCCCCGTGTACTCGTTCGTCAGACCAGCGATGTTGAAAACCAGCTTGTATCCGAGCGGAGGGAGGGGGGTCTTCGGCAGGCCTCCACACCAGATGCGCACTGACCGCGGCCGTTCCAGCCGCCCCATTCCCGCCACGGCGATCAGGTTCGCCAGGCCGGGGGCGAGCCCGCAGTCGGGAACGATCGACACGCCCTTCCGCAAGGCTTCTTCGTGCAGCGACAGTTCCTCCTGCACGACCGCCGTGTTCCCCCCGAGGTCGTTGAAGCAGCAGCCGGCCTCGATCGCCGCCCTGGCTGCGGGAGGATTCAGCGGGAAGGGGAGAGCCGACAGGGCCGCATGGACGCCCGCAAGCGCGCGGGTGAGAGCCGAAGCGTCGGAGGCATCGAAGGAGAGCGGACGCGCAACGGGGAGGCCTGCCAGCCGGTCGACCTTCTCGCAGCCGCGGGAGGCGGCGTCCGGATCGGAGTCGAGCAAGAGAATCTCTTCCGCCTCGCCATGGCGGGAGAGGTCGTAGGCGGCGGCGACTCCCTGCCGGCCCGCCCCGAGCACGGCGTAGCGATAGCCCAATCACTCCTCGACACGAAGGTGCCGCTCCGCCAGCGCGGATGCAGCCGGCGGGACGCTTTGCGGCCTGGCCGCGCTAAGATAACACCGAAATGCCGGATCTCTCGCGCATCAGGACGATTCTCGTCGAGCCGCAGTACGGAGGGAACATCGGGCAGTGCGCCCGGGCGATGCTGAACATGGGCCTGTCCTCGCGATCGGCACCACGCGGAGGGTGGGAAAATATCGCCGCCCGGTCATGACGCCGCGGCAGGTGGCGGAGAAGCTTCCCTCGTTGCTTCCGGCCAACGAGGTCGCCTTCGTTTATGGCCGCGAGATCTCCGGCTTGACGGGCGAGGAGCTGGACCGCTGCCAGTGGCTCGTTTCGATCCCCGCGAGCGAGGTTTTCCCGTCGCTCAACCTGGCTCAGGCGGTGCTGGTCTGCTCCTACGAGCTGTTCGTCGCAGCCGGCGGCGAGGAAAGGAAGCGGGATTCTGCCGATGCGCCGGCCCTTGCGGGCCCGCAGCTTCTCGAGAGGTTCTACGAACACCTGGAGGAGGTGCTGGGCGAGATCCGTTTTCTCGTCGGCGATCAGGCGCCGGCCATCATGAGGACGCTGCGGCGGATCTTCGGGCGCGCGGCGCTCGAGCCGCGCGACCTGAAGATCCTGCACGGCATCCTCGCCCAGATGGACTGGTACCGGCGGCGAGCGCTTTCGGCGGCCGGCCCGCCCATCCGCTGGGCGGCCGAGAAGGACGTACCGGAGATCGTCTCGCTTCTGGAAACGTGTGGGCTGCCGGCCGCCGGCCTGTCGATGAGGAACACGAGGATCCTGCTCGCACGCCGGGAAGATGAGATCGCAGGGTGTGTCGCCGTCGAGTTCTACGAAGACTGTGCGCTGCTTCGTTCTCTCGCCGTCGCCGAAGGCTACCGCGGATCGGGGCTGGGGCGAAGCCTCGCGGGCGATGCCGTGGCCGAGGCGCGGCGGCGAGGCATGTGCGCGGTTTTCCTGCTGACCACCTCCGCCCAGGACTTCTTCGCGCGCCTCGGCTTCGTGCCCGTCGGGCGGGACGAAGTCCCAACCTCCATCCGCCGCTCGCCCGAATGGAGCGAGTCCTTCTGCGCGACCGCCGGAGTGATGCGGCTCGGCCTGCCATAGAGGCCCGACGCATTCATGAGGAGCCCCCGATGATGAAACGAGCGCTGCTTCTCGCAGCCGCAGCGACGCTTGTCGCCTCCATGAGCCCTGCTCCGACTCCGCGCAGCCGAGCCGCAAAGACGGCCGGCGCCGCCGTGCGGGCCCATCCGGCCCCTCCTACGACTCCCCGGAAGTCCGTCACACTCGACTACCAAGGCGTCCATGTGACGGACGACTATCAGTGGCTCGAGAGCGGCGCCGAACCCCAGGTCCGCCACTGGAGCGAGGAGCAGAACGGCCGGACGCGGCAATTCCTCGATCACCTTCCCGCGGTCGCGGCGATCCGGAAGAGGGTGACGCAGCTCGAGAGCGCCGCCTCGGCCGACTACACGGACCTTCGGTACCGGGCGGGGACGCTCTTCTCCTTGAAATTCCAGCCTCCGAAGCAGCAACCGTTCCTCGTCTCACTGAAGTCTGCGGACGACCTGCGCTCCGAGCGTGTGATCGTGGACCCGAACAGGATGAACCCCAAGGGGACGACGGCCATCGATTTCTATGTCCCTTCGCTCGACGGCCGCCTCGTCGCTGTTTCGCTGTCGGAGGGAGGAAGCGAGAGCGGCGACGTCTCGGTCTTCGATGCGGCGACGGGAAGGAAATTGCCCGACCTGATCCCGCGAGTCAACGGCGGCACCGCCGGCGGAAGCCTGACCTGGAACCGCGACGGCTCGGGCTTCTACTACACACGCTATCCCCGAGGCCGGGAGAGACCCCCCGAGGATTTCAACTTCTACCAGCAGGTCTACTTCCACAAGCTCGGTGCCCCGGCAAGCGAGGACGTCTACTGCATCGGCAAGGAATTCCCCCGGATCGCCGAGATCGCCCTGCAAACATCCGACGACGGGCGATACGTCCTTGCGAGCGTGGCGAACGGCGACGGGGGCGAATACTCGCATTACCTTCTTTCCCCTGCAGGGACCTGGTCCCGGATCACCGACTTCTCCGACAAGATCGTTTCCGTCAAGATCGGCCCCGACGGCGTCCTCTACTTGCTTTCGAGGAACGGAGCGGCCAGAGGGAAAATCCTCCGGCTTTCTCCGGAGACACCCCTTCTCGCTCGGGCCGAAACGGCCGTCCAAGAGGGGGACGGGGCGATCCTCGATTTCGAGCCGGCCGCGTCGCGGATCTACGTCGTGATCTCGCTAGGAGGTCCCGAGCAGCTCCTCGCGTTCGACCGTGAGGGACGGAAGCAGAAACCGGTGGAGATCAAGCCGATCTCCTCCGTGGGACAGGTCGTGAGGCTCGCGAGCGATGACATACTTTTCCGCAACGAGAGCTATCTCGATCCTCCCGCATGGTTCCGGTTCGACGCCGCCGCTGAACATACTCTCGCCACCGCTCTTTTCAGGACCTCCCCTGCGAAGTTTGCGGACACGGAGGTGGTTCGCGAGTCCGCGCCATCGAAGGATGGAACGAAGATCCCCATGAGCGTGATCCGCCTCAAGGGGACCCCGCTCAACCATGGCAACGCCACGATCCTCACGGGCTATGGAGGGTTCGGTGTCAATCGATCTCCCAGCTTCGACGCGGTCAACCGGCTCTGGATCGAGCAGGGCGGGGTCATCGCGAGCGCGAACCTGCGTGGAGGAGGCGAATACGCGATCAGAGGGGGGAGCAACGGCGGGCTGCTCATGGGCGCCGCTCTCACCCAGCACCCGGAGCTGTTCCGCGCCGTCGTCTCGCATGCCGGCATCTATGACATGCTGCGGGTCGAGACGACACCGAACGGCGCTTTCAACGTCACCGAATACGGCACGGTGAAGGACCCGGCTCAGTTCAAGGCCCTTTACGCCTATTCCCCCTACCATCACGTCGCTGACGGGACGGCCTATCCGGCGGTTCTCTTCCTGACCGGAGCCAATGACCCGCGGGTCGATCCCTGGCACTCGCGGAAGATGACCGCTCGTCTTCAGGCTGCCACCTCCTCCGGCCTGCCCATCCTTCTGAGAACCAGCGGCAGCACCGGGCACGGAATCGGTAGCGCTCTGAGCGAGGTCATTTCGGAGGAGGCCGACGTGTTCACCTTCCTCTTCGATCAGCTCGGTGTGAGCTACATGCCGGTCGGGGAGAGACTCACCGCGCAGAAGAGGCATACCCACCGCCGCAAATGAGCCTTGTTGGGGAAGGCAACTGTTCTGGAGGGGAAGAACTTACATCCTGCCCGTGCCGCGGCAAGTCAAGAAATGCCTGACTCCCCTGGGATTTCGAGGCGTCCATGCAGGCATGTCCTTTGCTAAGACTAGAAGGGTAGGAACACGTCCGAAGGGGGATAATCGCTTGTCTTCTGGGAAGTGAGGGACGTTGTTCTCAGCAGAAAGGAGCAGACGATGACGACGATGAAGAGAGCAATACGCCCGGCCATTCGGGTGCTAGCGCTTGTGGGTGTCGTCGTTCTCTCCCTTGGCACCACAGGGGCTGCGACGAATGACCACGCTGCGACGATTGAGGCGGCCGTCATTGCGACAACCGGTCCTGCGGTGACGACTGAGGCTGGAAGTGGAGTGATCTACGGCATTCGCGGCGGCGCCTACGCCGACGCCGATGAGCCTTTTCTTGGCGGCGAGCTTCTGACGAATGTCGCTCGCTCCGTATGGTTCAACCCCAACGTCGAATATGCCTTCGTGAACCACGGGAATCTGTGGGACGTCAACTTCGACTTTCACTACGACTTTTCCATGCAGAGGCCCTACACGGTCTGGGCGGGAGCGGGCCCTGCCGTCATCCGCTCGCATGACATCTCCGGCAGGAGCAACGGGACGGATGTGGGAGTGAATCTGCTGGCAGGGATCGGCTCCCGCAAAGGGGAGTTTCGTCCCTTCGCCCAGGCCAAGGCGGTCCTCTCCGATGACGACGAGTTCGTCGTCGCCGTGGGGGTCCGCTTCTAACCGCTAGCGCTGTATCGGAGCAAGCGACCTGGAAAAGGTCCAGGTCGGCGGTCCGTCCAAGGCCGGCGGGTGGCCAACGCCGGCGTCGGCCCACAGCGTCATCTCCGGTGCGCAAGGCGCACCGGCGAATGACGCGGGGGCCGGGACGGGCCGTTTTTTTCCTCCAGACGACCGGAGGAGCATGTAGAGGAGCATGTAGAGAGAGGATGTCACGAGGAAAGGCTGAAAAACGAAGAGTTCAGGAGATGAGAATCAGCTCTTGCTGGGGCTTTCCGAAGACCCTGGCGCCTTCCGGCTCGACCACCAGGTCCTCCTCCAGTCCGATCTGCACCTCTCCTCCCTGCGATTCCAGGGTCGTGTAAACCATTGGCTCGAGGGCGAAGACCTGCCCCGGCTCGATCGGCGTCCGGACGAGCGAGCCGTACCGCTCGGGCCAGTCCGGTCCGAGCAGCGGACCGACGTCGTGAACCTTCCGGCCCAGGCCGTGCCCGGCGGCGTGCGGGTAGCCCTTGTAGCCTGCCGCCTCGATGACCCTGCGCGCGGCGCTATCAACGGCCAGCCCCGTCGCGCCCGGCTTGAGGGCGGCGAGAGCGGCCTCGTGCGCGGCGACCGTCACGTCGAACATCTTCCTGATCTCTGCAGGAGGGTCCGTCTCGCCTCCTCTCAACACATACGCTGTTCGCTGGATATCCGAGCAATAGCCTTTGTGGACGACCCCGAAATCGATCCGTATGAGATCCCCGGCCTGGATGATGCGGTCCGAAGGAGAGCAGTGTCCGCGGCAGGGGCCTACCACGACCGTCGTGAAGGCGACCTCCATGCCGCGCTCCTTTGTTTTCTTCTCCAGGGAGGCGCCGATGTCTTTCTCGGTCGTCACCCCTGCGCAGACGGTGGAAGCGGAGAGGACCTCCGAGAGGATCTCCTGTGTCGCGACTGCCGCCTGCTCGATCAGCGCGACTTCCTCCGGGAATTTCCGTCCTAGCATGGCAAGGACGATCCCTTCCGAGGAGACGAAGCGCGAGGAGATGTCGGGACCGAGGACCGCCTCGAGGTAGTCCCTCATGCCGGAGGTCAACCCATCCGCGATCGTGAGGTCCCGGGAGGCGTTGATCGCGATGCGCCGGGCCCCCGCCCCCACGATGGTCTTCATCAAGAACGGCTTGATCCCCTGTTCCTTGTAGGGGAAGACCGTCTCGTAGAACCCCGTCTCCTCGATGGGGGTCGTATCGTAGGAAGCGGCGATAGCGGTCCTGTGAAACTGTCCGGATGGGTCGAGGTGGAAAATGCCGCAAGCGCGCGCGACCACGCTGCCGAGGCCGACCTCCTCGGCGAAGGGATCGCGGGAGTTCTCGCGAGTGAAGACGAGGTGGAGGTCCACGTCGCGGGCCTTCATGGCTTCCGGAAGTGCCTCCAGGATGCGCCGCCTGCGGAGCGCTGTCAGCCCCGTCGGCTCCTGGTCGACCGTCTCGACGCTCATCATGATCTCCCCCACAGAGCGCACTCATGCGTTCCCGCACTCGAGAGCTTCGGCCGAGTGAGCCCAGAAATCCAGCCGGGAATGCCCAATCATAGCAGCAGACGGGCCTTCCGCGCCTCCGTTTTCCTCCGCGCAGCATTTCGCGACATATAATGCCGCCACTCATGCCGTCTCTGGCGTTTCGCGATGTCAGCAAGTCCTACGCCGGCACGCTCGCGGTCAGTCACATCAGCTTGGAGGTTTCCGCCGGTGAGATCTTCGGGCTGCTCGGACCCAACGGCGCCGGGAAAACGACCCTAATCCGGATGGCGCTGGACATCATCCGCCCCGACAGCGGCGAGATCCTTGTCAACAGTCTTCGTTCCACTGCGGCGGACATGAACCGGATCGGCTACCTGCCGGAGGAGAGGGGACTCTACCGCAAGCAGAAGGTCACTGACGTGCTCGACTATTTCGGCCGGCTGAAGGGGATGCCCGGCGGTCATGTGCGGCAGGAGGTCCTCGCAGCGCTGGAGAGAGTCGGCCTGGCAGACTGGGCCAGCCGTAAGGTCGAGGAACTGTCCAAAGGGATGCAGCAAAAGGTGCAGATCGTGGCGACCCTGCTGCACCAGCCCGACGTGGTCATCCTCGACGAGCCCTTCTCGGGGCTCGATCCGGTCAACGTCCGCATGGTGAAGGAGATGCTCTCCCAGCTGCGAGAGAGGGGATGCGTGGTCGTGCTCTCGACCCACCAGATGGAGCAGGTCGAGGAGATGTGCGACCGGATCGCCATGATTCACCAGGGGAGGCTGGTCCTCTATGGAAGGCTGGAGGAGATCAAGCGCCGGTTCACGGCGCACCTCGAGCCGGTGACGCGAATCGAGGTCCCGACCGTCTCCCTGGAAGAGATTTTCGTCCGGGTCGTGGAGCGTGCCGAACAGGAAGGCGAGGCCGCGCTGACATGACATCCAAGGCTTGGATAGTCGTCCGTCACGAGTTCCTCACCACGGTCCGCCGAAAGGGCTGGCTCATCGCTACCTTCGGCATGCCGTTGTTCCTGGTCCTCTACGGCGGCATCGCTTCCATAGCACCGCTGCTCATGGCCAGGAAGAGCGTGCAGCCGAGGACGGTCGGGCTCGTGGATTTCGCGTCGGTGGTGAAGATGCCGGAGGGCGGGAAGTTAGATGTCAGCCTGCCCGAGGAAGCCAGGCGGGCGTTGGAGATGCTCCCCCAGAGCCATTCTGGGGCCGGACTCGTCAAGAGCATGACGGGAAAGATCGAGGTCCGTTCCTATGCGGACGAATTGGCGGGGAAGAAGGCTCTGGATGCCAAGGGAATCTCCACCCTCTTCGTGATCCCGAGTGACTACCTCGAGAGGGGAAAGGTGTTCAGGTACAGCGCTGAGGAAAGCCTCCTCTCCGAGGCGATCAACGAGCGGGAGAAGAAGGCGGTGGAAAGCCTTCTCATCACGAGCCTCCTTCAGGGCAAGCTTGATCCCAAGGTACAGAATCGAGTGCTCGAACCGCTCTCGGTCGAATCGTATTCGCGTCAGAGTGACGGCAGCTACCGGAAGAGGAGCCTGCTCGTGGTCGCCTCCTCCTTCGGCATCCCCGTGGGTTTCGCGACGCTGCTGTTCATTTCGCTGATGATGAACGCGACCTACCTCCTTCAAGGAGTGAGCGAGGAGAAGGAGAATCGTGTCATCGAAGTGATCCTCTCTTCCGTGGATGCCCGCTCCCTGCTGGTCGGGAAGCTGCTGGGGCTCGGCGCGGCGGGGCTTCTTCAGTTGCTGATCTGGCTCGCCATGGTGGTCTTGCCGCTCTTGCTGGTGCTGGCTGGCATCGCGTTTCGTCCCCAGGTCGCCCTGGTCTGCTTGGCCTGCTTCGTCCTGGGTTTCCTCCTCTATGGAACGCTGATGACTGGCACCGGCGCGATCGGCACGAACTTCAGGGAGTCGCAGCAGTACGCGATGGTCTGGTCCCTCTTCAGCGCCGTGCCGATGCTGTTCCTCCCTCTCATCATCGACGCGCCGAACGGGGTCGCAGCGCGCGTGCTGTCGTTGATGCCTCTGACGGCCCCGGTGAGCCTCATGCTGCGCGTGGGCGCCGGAGCGGTTCCCTGGTGGGAGGTGACGCTGTCGCTGGTTCTTCTGGCGGGATCGATCTGGCTCGCTCTCCGGCTTGCCGTTCGCGTCTTCCGCACGGCCATCCTGCTCTACGGCAAGCGCCCGGGATTCTTCGAAGTGCTCCGCTGGCTGCGCGAGGCGGCGTAGCTCCTGGTCTCCAGGCGCCTCCCTCGAGCTCTTTCGGCGGCGCCTCGGCCCTCATGCCGGCCCCGGGTCTCACACCGCGTCAAGGCTGTCCCTGCGCCCATGCGGCCGGCCTCGTGCGCGTGAGAAGAAAGAGGGCGCGGGCCAGGGACGGCCGGCGCCCCATCGCGGCAGCACCTGCTTCGAGCAGCGGCCCGCAGGCCGCAAGCTGCCGCAGCAACCTGCAGAGCTGGAGGCGCCGAAGGAAAGCCCGCCTCCAGTCGCGCGCATAGGCCAACTGGGCTTCCACCAAGCCGGCCTTCCCCTCCAGAAAGAGCCCAGTCGCCCGCGAGAGCAGGGCCGCGGAGGCGAGGGCCATCGCGATCCCTTCCCCCGTGAAGGGCTCTATCGTCCCGGAAGCGTCGCCGACGAAGAAAGCCCCACAGCGAACGGGCGAGAGAGGACCGAAACGTAGTCCTCCGACCGCCTGCCAGGCTGAGACCCGCTTCGCACCAGCCAGCCGCCGCCGCGCCGCAGGATTCCCGCGAGCCGCTTGCTCGATCAGCGCGTCGAGAGGAGCGGGGATCACCCCGGCGCGGAGCGGATCGACGATGCCGCAGGCGTTCGTGAGACCGGATCCGACCCGCTGCAAGCCGAGGTAGCCTCCCGGGAAGAAATGGATCTCGACGGTCCCTGATCTCATTGCCGGCGCGTCGTAGAGAGACTGGAAACCGAAGACGCGCGAGGGCCGGCGCCGTTTTCTGCCGGCTGCCTGCCCCTTCGCGAGAAGCCGCCCGATCCGGGAATTCGCGCCGTCGGCGGCGATCAGGAGCGGCGCGTGGAGGCGCAAGGCCGCCCCTGCGCTCTCTGCGGCGCCCGGGCCCGAGCTGGGGAGCCGTGCCTCCACGCTCCAGCCGCGTGCGCCGTCGCGCTCGAGCCGGGCGGCCTCCATGCCGGTGAAAAGGTCGGCTCCTGCCAGCTCGGCCGCTCGCACCATCCATTCGTCGAGGATGTGGCGGGAGACCCCCCAGGCGTGTCCGCTGGGGAAGCGAGAGGAAAGCGGGGCCTCGACCGAGCGGCCCGCCGGCGTGGTCAGCACGAGCCGCTCGATGATCTCGAACCGTCCGC
>QHYA01000179.1 GCA_003223995.1 Acidobacteriota bacterium
GGGGCAGCCGCGCTGGGGGCTTTCGCCCTCGCGCTTGCAGCGAACGTTCATTCACTGTTTGCCGCAACACACGGCCAACAGTCGCGGCTCCTCCTGGCACTCGTGGCCTTTCCGGTGATCACGGCTCTTCCGGCGTTTCTTGTAGCGCTTGCCGTAGCAGCCGCCCTGGCTCGCTTGTCGCGGGGCGCCTAGCCAAGCAACGCAGCTGTGTGTGGCCTAACATCCGTTGTTGAGAGAGGAATCGATCGGTGCCATCTCCGCAATCCCTGACGGCAAGCATCGCGGCGCGAGCGCGGGAGCTCGGGTTCGAGCGCGTGGGTTTCAGCCCCGCCCACCGCGCTCGGCGGGCCGACGTTTTCAAAGCATGGCTCGACAGGGGACTGCACGGAGAGATGGGATACCTCGCGCGCGAGCCGGAGGCCCGCGCCGATCCCACCCGGCGGGATAGCTGGGCTCGTTCGGTCGTTTCCCTCTCGATGAACTACCTACCGGCTGGCCCCGGATGGGCCGAGGCTCCGGGCATCCTCGGCCGCCTGGCGCGCTACGCGGCGGGAGAGGACTACCATGACCTGTTGCGGGAACGGTGCGAGAGCCTGATGGGGTTCGTCAAGAACCTGGCTCCCGGGACGCGGGGGCGGATTGCCGTGGACACGTCGGCGATCCTCGAGAGGGATTTCGCCGAGGCCTCAGGCGCCGGCTGGTCCGCCAAGAACACGATGATCATCGACACGGAGGTCGGGTCCTGGACATTTCTCGGCGAGCTTGTCCTCGACCTCGAGCTGGAATACGACTCCGAGCCCGAAGACCGCTGCGGAAGCTGCCGGATCTGCCTCGACGCCTGCCCCACAGGCGCGATCCTCGAAGAGAGGATGCTCGATGCGACCCGGTGCATCTCCTACCTCACGATCGAGCTGCGCGCCGCGATCCCGGCGGACAAGCGCCACGCTGTCGGAGATCACCTCTTCGGATGCGACATCTGCCAGGAAGTCTGCCCCTGGAACCGGAAGGCTCCCGAGACCCGGGAGGCGGCCTTCCGCCCCCGACCGATCTACGAGCGGGTCGGACTCGCAGAGGTCGCCCGCCTGTCCGAGGAGCGGTTCCGGTCCGTATTCGGCCGCAGCGCCATCCGCAGGGCCAAGCGCCGCGGCCTCGTCCGCAATGCCCTCATTGCCGGCGCCAACACAGGCGACGGCGAGGTGATCGAGGCCGCGGTCGATGCGCTCTCGGACCCGGACCCGATCGTTCGCGGCGCCGCCGCCTGGGCTCTCGGCCAGGAGGGGGAGCGCCGGCATCGGGATGCCCTCGAATCCGCCCTCACGAGGGAGACCGACCCTTCCGTCCGTCTAGAGATTCGTTCCGCGCTCGATGAGGCCGCGGTGGGTCAGAGCACGGAAACGCGAAGGAAACCCGAAGAGAGAAGGCCCTGAATCAGGCCCCGACTGGCAGCTCCACCTCGAAGAATCCATCTCGCAGCCGGACCGGATACAGCTCGAGGCAGGCCCAGTCCTTGAACCGGCACCGCCCGTCCGTCAGGTTGAAGGTCCAGCCGTGCCAGGAACAGATGACGAAGTCGCCGTCCAGGCGGCCCATGGACAGATCGGCCCCCATGTGGGGGCAGCGATCCCTGCAAGCCACCAGGCGACCCTCGACGTTGAAGACCGCAACAGGCAGGCCCGAAACGACGTACCGGCGGATCTTCCCTGCGGGGATATCCGCCGTCCTCCCCAGAACGAAGAATCGTTTCGGTCTTTCCGGTTCGGGTTCCGGGCCGTATTCAGGAAAGTCCCGGATGTAGTCGATGCCCACGCGGCGAATACGGTATCAGGTCCCGGAGAGGACGAATGCGGCCTCTCCCCGGGCGAGGGACGCGCCGTCCGAGCCTCTGGCCTCCACGGTCCAACTGTAGAGACCCGGTTTGAAGAAGGTGGCTTCCGTATCGGCCAGGCTCAGCTTCGTCCCATCCAAGAGCCTGAGCAGGATGACCTTGGAGGAATCGCCCCCCTCGGTTACCGTCACGACGTAGCTGCTCGCCCCCGCCACGGGTTCCCATCGGAACAACGCCGGGGCTCCCTTGAGGTGCCCATTGGGCTCCGCGAGGGTCAGGGCGGACACGCCCCCGCTGGTGGCCGTTTCGCGGGGAGCGCCCCTTCTCGGAGCGAGGATGAAGAAGAAGGCGAGAAGACCCGAGACCAGGATCAGCACGCCGAGAGAGGCCACCCAGGGGAGGAAGGAGTGCAGCATCGGTCTTTCCAGTTCGGCGATCTCCTCCTCGAAAAGCTCTTCCGGTGTGGTCGGGTCCGCATGGGTTGGTTGACGCATCTCCGCCTCCTTCCCGACTCCCGGGGAGCAGGAGCGCTGCGGGTCATCGGGATGGGGGTACTTTCCCCCAAAATAGGATGCTCTCATCGCGGTGCGCCGTCAAGCAATTTTCAACGGTCGAACACGGTGGGACAGCGGTGGGAAAAGAGCCCTTTTCGAAGCCTTTCGGTCCGATAGAATAGTCTCTTCCGTCGCGCCCCTCCTGTCTCTCCCCCCGGGGGAGGGCGGCCGGCGCGCCCGGGACAGACAAGAGAAATGACCGAACCCGAGAGCACCCTCCCTCACGTCACCTTGAACTTCGCGATGAGCCTCGACGGGAAGATCTCGACGGCGGCCCGGGGCAGGTTCCGCTTCACCTCCGGGCGAGACCGCCGGGTGATGGACGAGATCCGGGCGCGCAGCGACGCCGTGCTGATCGGGGGGGCGACTCTCCGGGCCGAGGACCCGCCGCTTCAGGTGCGCGACGCCAGGCTGCGTGAAGGACGGATCCTCGCCGGACACGACGAGAAACTGATCAACATCGTCCTGTCGGCTTCCCTGAACCTGCCGCTGGGAGGGCGTTTCTTCACGACGCCCGGCATCCGTAGGATCGTGGCCACGGTCGAGGACGCGCGCGCGGAGCTTCTTGCCAGCGTGAAGGGGCTCGCGGAGATAGTCCGGCTGGGCCAAGGACGCGTTCCCATCCCGGAGCTGCTGAAGAGGCTTTCGGAGCGCGGGATATCGCGGCTTCTCGTGGAGGGCGGAGGCGAAGTCAACGCCTCTTTCTTCGAGGCGGGGTGCGTGGACGAGATCTACGTCACCGTCGCGCCGATCGTCATCGGCGGACGCAGCGCGCCCACGCCGGCCGGCGGCGAGGGCTTCCTTGCGGGTGGGACGGCGGCCTTCGAGCTGGTCTCCTGCCGGAGCGAGGAGAACGAGATCTTCATTCATTATCGCCGCCGCAGCGTCGCGGCCGGGTCGTGATCCGCGCTTGGGTGCCGGACAGGAATGTCACATCAGGTCTAAGATGAAGGGCGTGAGCCGGAATCGGTTTCCGACCCGCCTGATCCGGTCAGGAGAGTGCGAGCCTCCCGACGACCTACGCTCCACGACTCCGGAGGAGCGCATTCAAATGATGTGGCAGCTCGCGCTGGATACGTGGGCCTTCATGGGGCGCCCTGTCGATGAATCCCGACTTCAAAGACATGTTGTCCGCGTTGTCCGAAGAGGGCGTTGAGTTCTTGGTCGTCGGGGCCTATGCCCTCGCGGCGCACGGGATCCCCATGGCGACGGGCGCGGTTCGCTCGTCGGAATCAAACGCCGAGAGGTGCTTCTCGGCCTTGCGCCGCTTCGGCGCGCCGCTCGGAGACCTCACGCGGAGCGACCTCACGGCTCAAGGGACTGTCTTTCAGATCGGAGTCGCGCCCAACCGGATCGACCTGCTGACCTCGATCGACGCGGTCGCCTTCGATGAGGCGTGGACCTCCCGCATCACCGTGCGGATCGAGGGGCTTGACGTGCCGGTGATCGGGAGGGAGCACCTGCTTCGGAACAAACGAGCGACCGGCAGGCCCCGCGACCTCGCGGACGCCGAGCGAATCGAAGGGCGGGACTGAGGGAGAAGCCTATCGTGATGCATCCGCGTATGCATCTGCGAGGGTGGCCCTTGGTGAAAGAGGCCCCGAGCCGATTCTAGCCGAACTCCAAGTAAGCCCAGTGGGATCGTTCCGGTGAAGGGCAGGTCTCGCTCGACGCGTGCTGGCCGCCCGCGGGGTATGTCGTGCGATACGCCTATGTCGTGCGATACGCCTATTGACAGCCCACCGCTGGGGGCGTATACAAAAGCGGGCTGCCAGCGGGGGACGGCTGCCAGTCAAAGAACCTCCTCCCGGCGAATCTGCTCAGAGCCATCGGGGAGCGCGAAGGCGTGGGGGACCGCACCAACCTCGGGGAGAAACGCCGAACCTGGAATTACCGGTTCGGTCAGTACCTGAAGCAACTCCGCGAGGAGCGCCGATTGCGTCTCGATCAAGTCGAAGAGCTCTCCATTCCCTACCAGCAACGCATTTCCCCGTCATATCTGTCCCGATGCGAGAACGGCATAGCCGACATCAGCCTGGAGCGGCTCTCGATCCTGTCCAAGATCTACCGGACCGATATCGGACTTCTCGTTGACCGCCGCGAGCAGGAGCGGGAGCTGGCCTCCGTCGTGCCGGTCGATGTGACGGACGTCACGTTCGAGGAACTGCGACGCAGAGGGATGGAGTTTGTCGAGAGGGGAGAGCTGAAGGCCGCCTTCGGCTATTTCAGGGCGGCGGAGGAGCGGGCCGCTCTCGAAACGGGAGACGCCCGTTCCGAAAACGTAGCCAAGGCGCGGCTCAGCATGGCGATCACGCTCGTCCGGATGGCCAGGAACAAGCTGGCCAAGGAGGAAGCCGAAAGCGCTCTCGCATTGATGCCCACGGGCTCGGAGGACCGACATCGCACGATCCTCGTGATCGCGATGTGCCATCTCTACCTGGGCAACGTCAACATGGCATCGATCCTGCTCGAGAGTCTGGAAAACAAGACTTCGGGAATGTCTGCCAAGGACAGAGCTGATTTCTTGTTGCTGCGGGGAAACGTGCAGTTCTCCAGGAAACAGTACCGGGAAGCCGTGAAGTCCTACCGGGAGGCCTCCGCGCTCTACAAGGAAGCGCGGGGCAGGACGGGCCAGTCCCGGACGCTCCTGAACGCTGCAAACGCCTACGGCAAGCTCAGGGACTATGATCGAGGAATCAGGCAAGCTCTCCGAGCGCTCGAGCTGGCTCGCAGCCTGGACGACAAGCAGGAGATCGCGAGGGACCTGCAGGCGATCGGCACCTTGCAGTACCGATCCGGCGACCACCGCGCCGCACGCGCGACACTGTACGACTGCATCGAGATCGCCCGGAAGGGGGACTACCACGACTTCCTCTTCGCGGCCTATTTCTATCTCTGGCGCATCGAGTTGGCGGAGGGCGGAAAGGCTGCGCCCTCCATCGAAAGGGCGCTTCGATCCCTGCTGCCCAAGCTCGACGAGGAGCTGGAGGAGGCAGAGGAGTTCCGCAAGTCGATCGGGGAGAGAAGAGATGAGTGACCACGGTCTGGCGAAACTTGCCTCTCTCCTCTTGTCATTCGCGGGAGCTGTCTTGCCCGCCCTCGCCGAGGTCTCGGTCCAGAATCCTGGAGAGCCGGAGCTGATCTACATTTTCGGCAAGCAAGCGGGACCCGATCCCTGGCCCAGCTTCGGCGTCGTCAGAGGCACGCCTCTTGCGTTTGTCCTGAACCCTCAAGGAGACCTGCGGGGGGATAAGAGACCGGACATCGTTCTACAGCGGGGTTTCCCCCCAGCGGTTGTGTGGTCGTACTGGGACGGTGTGGATTTCGAGATCGCCTTCAGCGAGTGGGACGGTGCGGCGTGGTCCGTGCCACGTCTTCTGACCGACAACGCCGCGGACGATCTCGATCCGAAGATCATTCTCGACGCGGCCGGACGGCCGGTCATCACCTGGTGGCGCACCGATGCGACTCCGGCCGTCTTCTCGACGCGGAGGACGGCAGACGGGTTGTGGGAATCCGAGACGCGTGTTTCCCAGCAGGGCGAGTCGGCCCGGACACCGGCCATCGCTCTGCCCCCCGATGGTCACGCCCGCATCGGCTACGAGGTCACGGGGGGTCCCGAGCGGCAGGTGGTGGTGACCCGGGACAACAGGATCAACCCCGAGGATCCACCGGGCTACGTTCCCGAGATCGTGGCGACCACGCCGTACACCGGCGACACGCAGCCGATCGTGAGCATGCGAGGAACGCTGACGTGGGTGAGCTGGGTGCACAGCGCCAGCCTGGTCGGCTGGAGCGAGCTGCGGAACGGCTCCTGGGCGATTCCCCAGTTCGAGCCGTACAACGGTGCCGACGACATCGAGGCGGCCCGCTTCAGGATCAAGAACCGGCTCCAGCCCTGACGCCAGCCGGCAGAATGAGCGGTCTGTGCGACCGCCATTACTTCGTCCGAGCGACCTCCATTCTCCGTCGCGACGAAGTAGGGGGTCCTGGGCAGCCAGCGACGTCCAGCTCCTGGGTAGCCAGCGCAGCTCGCCCTCACCCAACTCGAACAGGGTCGCCAAGAGGTATTCCA